>DASRIN010000629.1:0-4766 GCA_035649975.1 Gemmatimonadales bacterium | reverse complement strand
CACCAATTCTTCCGCCCACTTCGCGCAGAGGCGGGATTGCCCTACGGTGCTCCTCTGCATGGGGTAGTGCTGCATCCTGTCACGGGTGAGCGAATCGAGGGCCCCTTGGACCTTGAGCACGGCTTCGAGGCGGCGGAGCGTATCGAGGAGAGTGGCGGGATCGTCCACGTGCAGGGTCCCACTGGCGAGCGAGCCGCCAAACGAGCAGCTGACTTTGCACAGAAGCGTGAACGCCGGTCGGGTAGAAAGATCGCGTTTGGGGATCCGGAGGAACTCCGCAGCGAAGGCCCGATTCTGGTGGACCAGGCCAAGAAAAGGACCGAGGAGCTGGATCGCCTGCTGCCACGCGAGGCCGCGAAGATCGCCGTGGAGTACGTGGCGCACATCAGTTCGCCCGATGTGGCACTGGACCCCAGACTCGACGAGATGCGCGCCGCCGCGCGCGATGGCGCGCCAGCCGGGTTGTTCGCTCCAGAAGGACAACGGGAAATCTTGATTGTAAGCGTTCAGCTCCGCCACAAAACAGGGGTGCTGAACGCTGAACAGGATTCTTCGCCTAATTACTCAGCCTGTTGAAAAACGGGGCTGAGTGACAGGGTCGGGAGGCGCGGGCACAGAGTTAAGGGCGGGTCCGTCTGCGGTAGAAGCGCCGCTATCGGCTAGTAGCGAGCGCCGAGCAGAACCGGGGACGGAGCCGGGAGGGCCAGCAGGCTCCCCAACGGCCCGTGGCGGCGCCCCCACCCGGTCGCGACCAACCACCGTTTGAGGTTTTGGCCGGCCGCAACCAGTAGTCCCTCTGTATTGACGTTCTCCAGGCCGCGCAGCCGGAACTGCCGTAAGCCATGCCATTGCTTGGCTTCCCCGAACAGCGGCTCCACCCACACCGAGCGTTTGCGCATGGCCTTCTGGTAGCCGGGGGTCTCGTGATAGGCTTGGACCCGCTCCAAATACTCGGCGTGGAATGAGCGATGTATCGTCCGACCGCGCTCACTGGCGGTACACGCGCCCTTGACTGGGCAGGCATTGCAGGTGGCGGCGTCGGCCCGATAGACGATCAGTTCTTCGGTGTACTTGGCCGTCCAGCGGGGGAGCGGGTGCCCTTCGGGGCACTGATACTCGTCCCGCTCGCGATGATAGGTGAACTGCGACGGGCCATAGAAGGACGTGCGGTCCCAGTTCGGCAGGGGGACATAGGCCCGGATGCCTGCGTCCTCGACAGCTTGGATGTTCTCGATGGTGCCGTATGTGGTGTCGCCGACCGCCCGTTTGGGATGGAGGTGCCAGCGAAAGCGTACCCGCCAGAGCAAGTCCCGCATCGGGGTATTCTCCATGACATCGGCGGGGGTGACCAACGGGTACAGGATGATCCGAGCCTTGCCGCCATCCACGACGTAATGGTCGTGATAGCCGAGTGCGGGGCGGCGCCCGTCGTTCATCAGGGCGGCGTCGGGATCCGTGGGGCTGACGCGGAAATCGGTGAGGCGCTGGTAGCTGCTCCCCGGCCCCCGGGCGGGATCGAGCCGCCGGTGCTCCAGTAGCCTCCAGACAGCTTCATTCGCCTCGGCCAAGGCAGCCTCGGCCTCGGCGGTCAGCGCCGTCGGCAGGCGCGTAGGTGACAAGGCCTCCTGGCCCTCTGCACTACCTTCTGCCGGAGCGGCTGAATTGGGTGCCGCGGTACAGGCCGGCAGCGGCTCAGGGTCGTCCGCGAACAGCGCGGTGAGATGCTCTTGCGCCTGCTCCTTCGCCTGCAGGTAGAACCGTGGGACCACACTATTCCGGGCGGCATTCGCCCGGACCTTGGTCGCGTCGAAGAACAGCTCCCGCCCCCAGAGCAGACCCGCCTGCTGGCAGAGATCTACCACGTACTCGAAGAAGCGCTGGAAGATGGGGAGTCCCAACCGCTGCCGGATGCGAGTCAAGCTGGAATGCTCGGGCAGCGGCTCATCCAGCCGGTAGCCGAGATACCAGCGGTGCGCCAGGTGTAGGCTGGCCGTCTCGATCAGCCGGCGCTCGGAGCGCAGCCCCTCGAAGAACAAGATGAGCTGCAGTTTGAAGAACACGACCGGGTCGATGGACGGCCGGCCCCCGGGCTTGTAGAACTCTGCGACCCACTCCCGCACGAAGCTGAGGTCCAGTTTCGCGTCGAGGTAGCGGTAGAAATGGTCGGCCGGGACCAGGGCCTCCAATGACACGGTGATGGGCTGATCCACTGAACGCAGTTTGGCGGGCCCGAGCATGGGGCAACTCCTGCTGAGCGGCTGGACTAGGGACGCCGCTGGAGCCTCTGAGTGTACTGGATCCGTCGGTGGCGCCGGGCTACCGCAGGCGTCGGTACACTAGCTACAGGACATCGTGGTCCAGGCCGGTGCATCGAGGAGGCCGCGATGGCTCGCGTCCGACCAGAATCTCCCATCTACACGTTCCGGGTCCGGATCCTCGGCGGCTTCTACGCGCCGGAGAAGGCCCGCGACATCTGGCGGGAGATCGAGATCGCGGCGAATCAGACGCTGGGAGCCCTTGGGGAAGCGATCCCCCTCGCGTTCGGCTTCGATGACCCGCACCTATGGTCGTTTTTCCTTAGTGGCAAGCCATGGGACCGCGCCACCGAGTATGCCCTGGACAGCACACCTGATATCTTTGATGGCTCCCGGCCCCGCGCCGCGCGCCGGGCTCGCATCCGTGAGGTGCCTTTGCCGGGCGCGGCGGGCAAGAAGGAGTTCCTCTTCCTGTTCGACTTCGGCGACGAGTGGCACTTCGGCGTGAAGCTGGTGCGGACCAGCGAGACCGTGGCCCCCGGCGCTCAGTACCCCCGGGTGACTGCGAGCCATGGAGAAGCCCCGCCGCAGTATCCCCAGCTCGACGAGGACGGCGACTGGGACGAGGAGAGCTAGCGGCTGCGCCGGATACACGCGCCAAGGCCCCGTGGCCTCAAGGCCTGCTGCCCCGCTGGGCATCTTTTTCAACAGGCTGTACTGTTAGACGACGTATCGGCCTTTAGCATTGCGCATAACGGCCATTCTACGCAAAGTCGCCCGCCGAATTCAGCCAGGCTAGATCTGCCCAATTCCTCCTGTGGAAGCACTATACTTCCGTTAAGCTGGTGGCAGCTGCCTGGGGGAGCTTCCCGCAGGGGATGCCAGCTGCTGCCAGCGGTTTCATTGGGCATTGAGCAGCACCAGCTGGGAGCAACTATGCCACCCGAGCGTGAGCCCCTTTCAGTAGTCCCCTGTCCCCCACACCGCTGGCTGATCACGGGGCTCGACCGCAGGGGGCAGCACTGGAACTGTCTACGATGTGACGCCCAGCGGGATTTGGAACCCAAGCGAACACATCTTAGTGCCCACTGGCAAGCCAAAGCCGCAGCCAGTCACCCTGGTGTAGCTCCCCACCACCATTGATTTGCCGTTCAGAATAACACGATATGAGCACAGCTCATGCTCCCCTGTATCATGGGCCTGGTGATCTCTGGCCTGGTGATTCTCTTTAATGAACCCCTGGCTAAACTCAGTGCCGCCATATATCACAACTTCCTTGGTACGCTCATTACTAATAACTTAATCCATAGTACCAAAATATCATCTATTCTCTGTGGAACGTCAATTATGATAAGCAATGCTACTATATTAAGATCACTCTGGCTTCTCATGGGTGATGCAGAGGCGGCAGCGTCTTATAGTTCTGGATCAGCTGCCTCACCGTATCTAGCAGGTAAGCGTTTAGGCCCGCCTTCAGACGCCTCCGTGGCGGGCTTGCCCCCCGCGCCGCGGCGCGCTACAACCGCGGCATGAGCATGATGCTGCTGACGCTGGCGCCCGAGCTATCGGCGACGACTCCGGCGCCTGATCCCGCCCCAGTCACGGCTGGGGCGGCTACTGCGGCGACTAGGCGACGTCCAGGATGAAGCCCCGAATCGTCAAATCCAGTGAAGGGTGACCTACTGCTATGACCAAGACGCTCGTCGTCGCCGAGAAGCCATCGGTTGGCCAGGATCTGGCCAAGACGCTGCCGGGGACGTTTCGGAAGGCCGACGGATACCTGGAGTCCGAGGGCTACGTCGTCACGTGGGCTGTTGGCCACCTCGTCACGTTGGCCAAGCCCGAAGAGTACGACTCGCGATACAGGAGGTGGCGCACGGCCGACCTGCCGATCCTGCCAGCCGAATTCAAGCTCACCGCAGCCGACGAGCGATCCGGCAAGCAGCTCTCCGTCATCCGAGACTTGATGGGGCGATCGGATGTCGTTCGAGTCATCAACGCCTGCGACGCCGGGCGCGAAGGCGAGCTCATCTTCGCCTACATCTGGCAGGTCGCGGGGGTCGAGAAGCCGGTCGAGCGGCTGTGGATCTCCAGCCTGACCTCGAAGGCGATCCACGACGGACTCGATCGCCTGCGTCCGTCTGCAGAGATGAACCGCCTCGAGGAGGCGGCCCGATCGCGCGCGGAGGCCGACTGGCTCATCGGGATGAACGCGACCCGCGCCGCCTCCATCCGTGGCCGGGTCGCGAACAGCGGGCTCATCTCGCTCGGACGAGTTCAGACCCCAACGCTGGCACTGCTCGCCCGCCGCGAGGTCGAGATCCAGGGCTTCGTGCCCCAAGACTACTGGCTGGTTGACGCGACGTTTGGCGCGCAGGGCCGCGCGGATTACGTGGGGCGCTGGTTCACAGGTGAGGAGACGCGCCTCCGGACGGCCGGGGATGCCGAAGCAATCGTCAAGAAGACCCGCGACAAGCCGGGCGTCGTGGCATCGGTCGAGCGCAAGGAGCA
>DASRIN010000628.1:0-7614 GCA_035649975.1 Gemmatimonadales bacterium | reverse complement strand
CGCCGTGTGCACTCCTCCCGTTGCGGGGTCGATCATCATCTCGCAGTTGCCGTGATCAGCGGTGATGAGGACGCTGGCCCCTGCTTTCTCTGCACTCACCAGCGCTCGGCCCAGGCAGCTGTCGACCGTTTCAACCGCGCGAATGACAGCCGGGAGCACACCGGTGTGTCCCACCATATCCGCATTGGCGTAGTTGCAGAGGATGAAGTCGTGGGCTCCGCTCTCGATGGTGCGGCAGAGCGCGTCGGTGATGCCGGGGGCGCTCATCTCCGGTGCCAGGTCATAGGTGGCTACCCGCTGCGAGGGGATCAGGCAGCGCTCCTCCCCGGGATAGGGCGGCTCGTAGCCGCCGTTAAAAAAGTAGGTGACGTGGGGGTACTTCTCGGTTTCCGCGGTGCGAAACTGGGTGCGCCCCTGGTCCGCCAGGACCTCGGACAGGATGCGGGCCAAACTGAACGGCGGGAAGGCCTGGGGGATGTCGAAGGTCTGGTCGTACTGGGTCATGGTGACGCAGGAGAGCCGGGGCCGGTTGCGAACCGGGAAGCCGTCAAACCCCGGGACCGCGAGCGCCGCCACGATTTGGCGCATGCGGTCGCTGCGGTAATTGAAGAAGAACACCCCGTCGCCATCCCGCATCGTCGCCACGGGAACGCCGTTCCGTACGTGCACCCGGGGCGTGATGAACTCGTCGGTTTCGCCCACCTGATACGCGGCCTGGATGGCCAGTACCGGATGCTCGACCGGGGTGCCGAGGCCGTGGACCATGGCATCGTAGGCCAGCCTGGTCCGATCCCACCGACGGTCCCGGTCCATTCCATAGTACCGGCCGGTGAGGGTCGCGACGTCCACCTTGCTGCCGGCGATCCGGCGCATGTCCATGAGCAGAGTGCGCACCACTTCGGCCCCGAGCGTCGGAGCAGAGTCGCGCCCGTCCAGGAAGCCGTGAATGGCAATCGACTGCACCCGGTGACGCACCCCCAGCTCGACGCAGGCGAGCAGGTGCCGGTCCAGCGCGTGCACCCCGCCGGGCCCCAGCAGGCCAACCAGGTGCAGCGTTCCCCCGGTCTGGCGTAACCCCTGACACAGCTGCACCAACGGGTCCAGCTCATAAAAGGACCCGTTCTGAATGCTCTGGGAAATGCGCACCAGGTCCTGGGGCACGACTCGGCCGGCCCCCAGGTTCAGGTGCCCGACCTCACTGTTGCCCATCTGGCCATCGGGGAGTCCCACGGCGAGCCCACTGGCTTCGAGCAGGGTCCGGGGATAGGAACGCCAGAGCCGCTGCCAGTTCGGGGTGGAGGCCAACTCGATTGCGTTGCCCTCGCGCTCCGGCCGGTAGCCCCATCCATCCAGCACCACCAGGACCACCCGTGGAGCGCGTCCGTTTGACATGGATCTCCGCGTGCTCTACAATGCGCCACTGTGATTTACGCGCCGCAATCTAGTCCCGCCCTGCGTTGGCTACCAGCCTGGGTGACGGCCCTTTCTCTGGCTGCGGCCGCCCCCACCAGCGCCCAAAATCCGAGCGAAATTTCTACCGATACCCGGCTCCGGAAGGAGCCGGACGGCACCCCCCTGCTTACCCTGCCGGCGGGCGCCGAAGTCGAGCCTCGGGAGGCTCGGGGAGACTGGCATGAGGTCGTGGTGGAAGGCTGGATCTTCAGCAGCTCTACCGGACCAACCGAGCGGGACGGCTTCGATCTGGTGGTCAGGGCGCCCGACGGAGAGAATCTGCGGGAATCACCCAATGGAGAGGTAGTCGGCCGGGTCCGGTCGGGCACCCTGTTGCGGAAACTGGAAACCCGCGGCGGCTGGACTCATGTCAGTCGAGCCGGATGGGTCCCCAAGGCAGCGATCAGCTCGCCCACTGCACCGGATACTCCAGCCGTGGCGCAGGCTGCGTCTGCCTCGCAACCCACCGCATCGCCCGCCCGTCCGTCGGCCGATGGCGACCGGGCTGCCGTGTCCCGGGAGACTGCCCTGCTTGCCACCCCCCAAGGCGGCCCCTATGGCACCCTGCAGGCCGGCGCTCCGGCGCGAATCCTGGGACGTTCCGGGGAATGGGTCCGGGTGGCGCTGGAAGGTTGGGTCCGCGAGGGCGACCTCGAGGGCGCATCGGGCGGGGCGCTCACCGGGGTCACGGCGGCCGAAGTCCGTTCCGAGCCGAGCCGTTACGTGGGTAAGGCGGTGGAATGGAGGCTTCAGCTGATCTCGGTCCAGACGGCCGACGAGCTGCGGACCGAGATGCCTCGGGGCCAGAAGTATCTCCTCACCCGGGGTCCGCTTCCCGAACCCGGATTCGTCTATGTGACGGTGACCGAAAGCCAGGCTGCGGAGTTGCAGACCCTTCCGGCACTCCAGGAGATGACTCTCCGGGTTAACATCAAGGCGGCACGGACCAAGTATCTGACGACTCCGGTGGTGGAGTTGGTCGCGAGGGTAGATTAAGCAATGAACGATCTCCTCAAACAGCGCATCACCCGCCTGCTCGAGTCTCTCGACGACGAGAAGGCCTACCAGGTCCTCGACTATGCCGAGTTCCTGACCAGCAAGTATGCAGGGCGGTCGGAGCCGGGCGGGCTCCTGGCCAAGATCACCCAGACGGTTGAGAACACCATGCGGGCAGGAAAGCTGCCGGTCCAGGCGATTACCGGCACCATGACCCTCATGGACAGCGCGGCCAAGGTCATGAAGGGGCTCGCGGCCGCCGGTCAGGCCGTGGTCGAAGAGGCGGTAAAGGCAGCCGAGAGTGGGGAGCGCGAGCCGCCTGAAATTCGGGAATCTAGGGTCAAAAGTCTGGGGGCTGGCAAGAATGAGTCGAGAATCGAGAGTGACTCGACCAAAGACCCTGGACTCTAGACCCTCTAAAATGTCCGCACCCGCGAAAACCCGTCCCGCAACCACACCGCCCGCCGAGTTTATCCGCGGCATCGGGCCATTGGCCGCCATTTCGCTGGTGGTCGGATCCATGATCGGGTCGGGCATCTTCATCGTGTCGGCCGATATCGGCCGGCAGGTGGGACCCTGGGGTCCCGGCGCTCTGCTTCTGGTCTGGATCATCACCGGCGCAATGACCGTCACCGGCGCCCTGGCCTACGCCGAGTTGGCGGCAATGATGCCGCGCGCAGGCGGCCAGTATGTCTTCCTGCGGGAAGGGCTCTCGCCGGCGACCGGCTTCCTCTACGGCTGGACCCTTTTCGCCGTGATTCAGACCGGCACCATTGCCGCGGTTGCGGTCGCGTTCGGCCGGTTCCTGAGCGTGCTGGTTCCCAGCGTCAGCCCGGACGTATTTCTCCCGCTGGGGCAGCTGCGCCTCCCCGGCGCGACCGACGCGATTCAGCTGGGGCTCTCACCCCAGCGGATCGTCGCAATCGTGATGATCCTTGCTCTCACTGCACTCAACATTCGGGGAGTCCGGCTGGGAGCTGCGGTGCAGACCGTCTTCAGCGTGGCCAAGATCGGCGCCCTGGCCGTGCTGGTCCTCCTGGGCCTGACCTTCTTCCGGCAGCCCGACATCGCCGCTGCGAACTTCTCCAACTTCTGGGGCACCGGCGACTGGACTCTCGCAGTCATCCCGGTCATCGGCGCCGCCATGGTGGGCTCGCTCTTCTCCTCGGATGCCTGGAACAACGTGACCTTCGCCGCCGCCGAGGTGCGCGACCCGACCAAGAACCTGCCGCGGGCCCTCGCCATCGGGACCGGGTTGGTCAGTCTGCTCTATATCCTGTCCAACGTGGCGTACCTCAACATCCTACCGTTTTACGGAGATCCTAACGGGGCCGACGTGCTGGCCCGGGGGCTTCAGTACGCCGCGCAGGACCGGGTCGGCACTGCAGCCATCGAGGTCGCGCTCGGCGCCGGCGCTGCGACCATCATGGCCGTCGCCATCCTGTTCTCGACCTTCGGCTGCAATAACGGTCTCATTCTTTCCGGTCCTCGGGTCTATTACGCCATGGCGCGCGATGGCCTGTTCTTCGACCGTGCTGGCCGGCTCCACGAGGTGTACCGGACGCCAGTCTTCGGTCTCATAGCTCAGGCGATCTGGGCCAGTGTTCTCTGCATCAGCGGTACCTACGGCCAGCTGCTTGACTACGTCATCTTTGCGGCGCTGGTGTTCTACTTCTTGACCACCCTCGCCCTCTTCCGGCTGCGGAGAAAGCGGCCGGATCTGCCTCGGCCGGTCAGGGCGTTCGGCTACCCGCTGCTCCCGGCGCTCTACATGGTTGCGGTAGCCGCGCTGATGATCATCTTGCTTCTATACCGGCCCCTCTATACCTGGCCGGGGCTCATCATCGTCGCCCTGGGGATCCCGGTGTACGCTATCTGGCGGCGCGGCGCGCGGGCGTAGTCCCCTCTCTCGCCAGTACATTTACGACCTTCTCGCATGCCTCAACGTCGAATGAGCAGACCCACCGGAACGCGAAGCATCCCTGACTCCCCCTCGGCCGCATCAGCCAACGGGGGCTCACCCGGTGTACTGTCCTCCGGGGTACCGGGGCTGGATAGCGTGATGGCTGGCGGTTTTCCCCAGAATCACCTCTTTCTAGTCGAAGGAGATCCCGGTACCGGCAAGACCACCCTCGCGCTGCAGTTTCTGCTGGAAGGGATTCGTCGCGGGGAGCAGGGACTCTATATCACCCTGTCAGAGACCGCGGCCGAGTTGGTGGGGGTAGCGACTTCCCACGGCTGGTCGCTGGAGGGGATCGAGGTCTTCGAGCTGATGCCCGATGAGGAGGCGCTCCGGCCGGACGCCCAGTACACTGTTTTCCATCCCTCCGAGGTGGAGCTGACCAGTACTACTCAGGCAATCTTCGAGGTGGTAGAGCGGTCCAAGCCGGTCCGGATCGTGGTCGACTCGCTGTCCGAGATGCGTCTGCTGGCGCGGGACTCCCTCCGGTATCGCCGCCAAATCCTCGGCTTCAAGCACTTCTTCGCTCACCGCCAGGCAACCGTGCTGCTGCTGGACGACCGGACCGCCGAGGATGGCGACGCTCAGCTCAGGAGCCTGGCGCACGGCGTTCTGCTCCTGGAGCAGCTGGCGCTGGAGTACGGGGCCGAGCGGCGCAAGCTGCGGGTGGTCAAGATGCGGGGCGTGCGGTACCGGGGGGGAAATCACGACTACACCATCCGCACCGGCGGGGTCGAGGTCTTTCCTCGGCTGATTGCCGCCGAGCACCACACGCCATTCGAGCGCGGCACCATAGGGAGCGGGATCCCCGAGCTGGACTCGCTGCTGGGGGGAGGACTCGACCGGGGGACCGGCTCCCTCATTATGGGGCCGGCGGGCGCGGGCAAGACCATCCTGAGCACGCAGTACGCTTGCGCCGCCGCCGGGCTGGGCGACCACGTCGCTTTCTATCTCTTCGACGAGCGGCGCAACACCTTCGCCGATCGGGCCGAGCGCCTGAAGATGCCGTTCATGAAGTACGTGGACCAAGGGGTCCTGCTCCTGCGCCAGATCGACCCCGCCGAGGTCTCGCCCGGCGAGTTCGCCCACACCGTTGTGGGAACGGTCGAGCGGCAGAATACCCGGGTCGTGGTGATCGACAGCCTCAACGGGTACATCAATGCCATGCCGGACGAGCGGCTGTTGGACATTCGGCTGCACGAGCTGCTCAGCTATCTCGCTCAACGGGGCGTGACAACGGTCATGACTCTGGCCCAGCATGGGATGTTCGCCGCACCCTCGGGTAGCCAGGCAGAGGTCAGCTATCTGGCCGACAGTCTGCTGGCGCTGCGGTTCTTCGAGGCATTCGGCCAGGTGCGCAAGGCTATCTCGGTGCTCAAGAAGCGGAGCGGCCATCACGAGCACACCATCCGGGAATTCCAGATCACCGATCGAGGGGTCCGGGTGGGCGAGCCGCTACATGCATTCCAGGGTGTGCTGACCGGAGTTCCCGACTACGTCGGCGAGCGGCAACCCCTCTTCGCTCAGGGGGGCGTCGGCGCAGGTGAAAGCTGAGGGCGAACGGATCCTCATCCTGGCTCCGACCGGCCGGGACTCGGAGCTCCTGGCCGGCGCCATCGAAAACGCGGGCCTCGAAGCCGCTGTGTGCCCCGACATGGATGGGCTGTGCTCGTCGCTCGCATCTGGTGGTGCTGTGGCAGTCGTGGCCGAGGAGGCGCTGACCCGGTCCGGTTCCGACCAGCTGGACAAGGCGCTGGCGGACCAACCCTCCTGGTCGGATATCCCCGTCGTGGTGCTCCTTTCTCCCGGTGCAACGTTGTCCTCCAGCCGCGCGCTATTGGCGCAGTTTGCCCAGAACGGGAACCCGATCCTGCTGGAGCGTCCGGTTCGGAGTATCGCCCTCGTGAGCACGCTCCAGGCCGCGCTGCGCGCGCGCCATCGCCAGTACGAGGTTCGCGACCACCTGATCTCCCGTACGGCAGCGCAGGCTGCGCTGGAGCGGAGCGAGGCTCGGTACCGGTCGCTCACCCTGGCGTCGGCATCAATCGTCTGGATCACGGATCCGGACGGGACTATCGCTGCCGACTTGCCCACCTGGAAGGCTTTCACCGGCCAGGACCAGGAATCCTATCGTGGGTGGGGGTGGCTCACGGCGGTTCACCCGGAGGACCGGGAAGCGACACAGGCGGCCTGGAGTCGCGCCGTCGAGCGCAAGGAGGCGTTCTACGCCGAATACCGGCTGGTGCGAAACGACGGCCAGTACCGCCGGGTCAACGCCCGCGGAGTGCCGGTGCTAGGGCCCGAAGGCGAAGTGGTGGAATGGGTGGGAACCTGCGTGGACGTGGAGGACGAGCGCCGAGCCGCCGAGCACCTGCGTCAGGCGCAACGGCTGGAGGCGGTGGGAAGCCTGGCCGGCGGTGTGGCCCATGAGGTCAACAACATGATGACTGCCGTGATCGGCTTCGGCGGCTTCGTGCTCAAGGGTCTCGACTCGCATCACCCGCTCCGTTCCGATGTGAATGAGATGGTCAAGGCGGCCACTCGCGCGGCGGGAATTACTAAACAGTTGCTGGCGTTCACCCGGCAGCAGGTGCTCCAGCCCTCGGTTCTGGACCTCAACGCGGTCGTGTCCAACGTGAGCCGGATGCTGGGCAGCCTGCTCGGCGCAGATGTCGAGCTGGTAACCGAGCTCGATCATTCTATAGGCCGGATTCAGGCCGACCCGAACCAGCTGGAGCAGGTGATCGTCAACCTCGCGTTGAACGCTCGGCACGCCATGCCCTCCGGCGGCCGGCTGGCGCTGCAGACCGCCAGCGTCAGACTCGATGGTAAGTACCTCGCCCGCCATCCCGGGGTCACGATCGAGGAGGGGGCCTACGTGGCCCTCAGCGTAACCGACACCGGCGAGGGGATGGACGCCAAGACCCAGGCCCGGGCGTTTGAGCCGTTCTTCACTACCAAGCCGGTCGGTGAGGGCACCGGACTCGGCCTATCCATGGCGTACGGCATCATCAAGCAGTCGGATGGCTACATCTGGCTCTACAGCGAGCCCGGCCGGGGGACCACGGTCAAGGTCTACTTGCCGGTGGTGACCCAGAGACTCGACCAGGTGGGCGAGCAGGAGGAGATGCCGCGGGGGCAGGGCGAAACCATTCTGGTGGTGGAGGACGAGGAGGCGGTGCGCACGCTGGCCCGGCGGTGCCTGG
>DASRIN010000627.1:0-17298 GCA_035649975.1 Gemmatimonadales bacterium | reverse complement strand
CCCCCTTCCCTTCCACGGTTAACGATCCCACCAAGGCTCGGCTCCAGGTCGGCTTCATGACGACACGCCCGGACCAGAGGCTGCCCCGGTGACCGATGACCTGCCAGAGCTCCTGAATCGGTGCGACAACGCGGGTGCTGTCTCCCGTGGGCCGACCCCGCCAGATGAGCAGCGTGCGTTCGAGCTTGACGCTGTAGCTATCGAACGTGGTGTCCACAGCGTCGGCCACCACAGAATGGGCATCCCGCATCCGAATACCATTGGCCTCAGCGGCGTGAATCAGGCCACTCCGCCGGCCGTACAGGTCGAGAGCCAGGTCACGCCGAGCGCCACCCTTTTTCTCTCGCGTGGCGAGGCTCCAAACGCTCAGCATCTGATATTTGCGGGGGTCCTTCTCGACGACCCGGCGGCTCCCAACCTGGAAGGCATCGGCGAAGTAGAAGCAGACATTGGAAGGGGTCCAGGAGGCGAACTCGGGCTGGTCCTGGACTAGACGATGGAGCGCGGGGTGCAGCGTCGAATCTCGTGCTGCCGGCACCAGCTCAAACCCGTCTCTCAGCAATCGCGCCGCTTGCTTCGGCTCGACCAGAAAGCGCACGCAGTAGCCGGCTCGGAGGCCCTCGAGACTCCAGCGCTGCGCTCCCTTGGTCTCTTGCGTGCTCTGCGCCCGGAGGGCAGCTGCGCTGCAGCATGCCGCTATCCCAGCCAGAAAGATCAAGCGTTTCAGGGTACCACCTCGACTCAGGGGAAAGTCGGATCAGATCCCTGGGACGGATCAGCTCCCTCGGGCGGCTTTCCTCACAGCTCCGCGCAGTTCGGAATAATCCTTCGGATCCAGCGCGTTGAAGCTCATATTGCGGAAGCGCACTCTGCCGTCGGGCCCGACTACGTACACCGTGCGCCGGTTGTATCCCTCGGAATCCTTGCTGGCGTATTGCTTGGAGACGCGCTGGTCCGGGTCGCTCAGCAGCCGGAACGGCAAGCCAAGGCTGGCGGCAAAACGACCGTGGGTCTGTACCGAGTCGCTGCTGATGGCCACGAGCACAACATTGGGTCCGAACAAGCTGTCATATTGCTCCGCGAAGGTGCGCATTTGGGCGGTGCAGCCCTTGGTGAAATCCCGCGGGTAGAAGGCCACGACTACCGTCTTACCCCGATCGCTAGCCAGCTGATAAGGTGACTCGATCGGACCCACGCCGTCCCGGTTGGCCCAGGGCAAAGAAAAATCCGGCGCCCGTTGGTCGATATCGGGACCGCCCTGCACCCTGGCCCTAACCGGTTCGGTGCGGTCCTGCGCTGTCATCGGGCTTGCTGCCGCCAGGCAGGCGGTCAAAGCGAGGAACAATCCTGAAACACGCATCATTTCATCCCGGCTGGTGTGGACTGGTCTTGGGTAACAGTGCGCAATACGCGCTCGAAATCCTGGGTACCGCCGCTTCCGGTATATGCCACCTTCCCCGCCCGATCGACAATAACCACGTAGCTCGTGGCCGGGACCTTGTAGGCCCGGATGCTGGTTCCCTCGGTATCGTAGAGGGTACGGAACCCCGGTTTGTGGGTCTCCAGATACTTCCGAACCCGTTGGGGCGACTGGTTGACGGTGACGTTGACGCCGATGAACTCCACCTTCGAGCCATAGGCCGCCTGGGCCGCGCGAACCTGCGGCTGGAGCTCCTCACACAGCTCGCACCAGGTAGCCCAGAACTCGAGGAACACTGGCTTCTTTCCGATGTACTGTCCCAGGTCCACCGGTTTCCCATCCAGATCGTTGACCGTCACCACCGGGGCTTGAGCACCCACCGCGATGCCGGACTCCTGCGCCGAAGTCCGGTCGAACCAACCTGCCGTCAGCGTGAGGAAAACCAGCAGAACCCGGGACAACCTCATAGAACGCTTCCCATTCGGACGAAATAGTATTCTGCCATGGCGAGAAGCAGGACTCCTCCAACCCGCTTGACCGCGACCATCCATCTGCCCGCCCGAGGTAACGCAGCAAGCCCACCGCTGAAGAGACCAACCACAACCAGCAGCGCAGTCAGGCCCAGCGAAAAAACAAACAAGTAAACGAAGCCCAGCCAGGCACTGCGCGTGGTACTGACGAAGGTGAGCACAGCGGCAAAGGCAGGAGCTCCGCAGGGGGCGGCCACCAGGCCGGAGGTGGCGCCCAGGGCAAACACCCCTCCGACTGAATTGCCCTGAAGTCGTGCGACCCACCTGGCTACCCTGCCCGGGATCGCCACCGTAAAGACGTCCAACATGGCCAGGCCGAACACCAGGAGGAGGTTGCCCATGATGAACAGGGACCAGGGGTTGGAGCTCACGGTGCCGAACAATGTGCCCGACAACCCGGCGAGCAGGCCCAGCAACGAATAGACCAGCGCCAGCCCCAGGACATAGGCCAGGGTCAGCGTGGCCCGCCGGCCGGCTGATCGACCGGAAGCGCCGGCTCCCCCGAGAATGCCCGCCGTGATCGGGATCATCGGATAGACGCAGGGAGTCAGGCTGGTGACGAGGCCGGCGGCGAACAGGGTGGCCGCGGCAGCGAGGGGCCGGTCCTGAAGCAGAGTCTCCAGCCCGCTCACTATGTCGGGGCCGGAGCCCCGGCTCCGTAACGGGTGGCCACGTACTCCTCCAGGATCTCCAGGAACTCGCCCACGATCTCGTCGCCCCGCAGCGTCACCATCAGGCGCCCGTCCACATACACCGGCGCTTTGGGCTCCTCGAATGTGCCGGGAAGCGAGATCCCGAGGTTCGCATGCTTGGATTCACCGGGACCATTCACCACGCATCCCATAACCGCAACCTTCATTTCCTCCACACCCGGATATTCGGCGCGCCAGACCGGCATCTTCTCCCGTAGATACTGCTGAATGTCCTGTGCCATCTGTTGGAAGAACGTGCTGGTGGTGCGGCCGCAGCCGGGGCAGGCAGTAACCTGAGGAGTGAAGCTCCGCAAACCGAGCGACTGAAGGATCTGCTGGGCGACTCGCACCTCCTCCGCCCGATCACCACCCGGCTCAGGGGTCAGTGATACTCGAATGGTATCGCCGATGCCTTCCTGCAGCAGAATGCTGAGACCGGCCGTGCTGGCGATGATCCCTTTGGCACCCAGACCGGCCTCGGTAAGCCCCACGTGCAACGGGTAGTCACAGCGCGCAGCAAGCAGACGATACACCTCCACCAGGTCCTGGACACCGGAGACCTTGGCACTGAGCACGATCCGGTCGTGGGTCATGCCGGCGGCTTCCGCCAGGGAGGCGGACTGCAGAGCACTCTCGACCATCGCCTCCAGGACCACGGCCCGGGTCTCCCGGGGGGCCGCTCGCCGGGCGTTCTCATCCATGAGAGTGGTGAGCAGCGTCTGATCGAGCGATCCCCAGTTCACGCCAATCCGGATCGGCTTCCCGTGGGTGAGGGCCACATCGATGATGGCGCGAAAGTTCTCGTCCCGACGCTTTCCTCCGACGTTACCTGGATTGATCCGATACTTGGCCAGCGCCCGGGCACAGTCGGGATACCGCGTGAGGAGCAAATGACCGTTGTAGTGGAAGTCACCGATGATGGGGACCTGGATGCCCTGCCGGTCGAGCTCCTCGGCAATGGCGGGGATCGCCGCCGCCGACTGCTCATTGTTCACCGTCACCCGCACCAATTCACTGCCGGCTTGAGCCAGCTCGGCAACCTGGGTTGCCGTTGCGGACACGTCGGCGGTATCGGTGTTGGTCATCGACTGCACCACGATCGGGTGTCCCGATCCAACGGGAACGCCACCGATGAGAGCGGTGACCGTCTTCCTTCGGGCGGCTTGGGGCATGGGGTAAATATACAGGGTTCCTGTTTCCTGGTTCCTAATAGATTCTGACATGCCTGCGCCTGCGAACACCCCCCGGGCCACGATCACCGCGGTGGCAACCTACTTGCCCGAGCGCATTCTCACCAACGCCGAGCTCGCCCGGAATCTCGATACATCAGACGAGTGGATCGTCACCCGCACTGGCATTCGCGAGCGGCGAATCGGGAAACCGGGCGAGACGACTTCGACCATGGGCGCCGAGGCGGTGCGTCGGCTGATGGCCGAACGAGGCCTCGGTCCCAGCGACATTGATGCCCTGATCGTGGCCACCGTCACCCCCGACATGCTATTCCCCGCTACCGCCTGCCTGATACAAGATCAGCTGGGCCTGGTCGGCACCTGGGGATTCGACCTGTCGGCCGCCTGCTCCGGATTCCTGTACGCGCTGACAGTGGGAGCCCAGCTGGTGGCGACGGGCGCTCACCGACGGGTTGTCGTGGTCGGGGCCGACCTCATGAGCTCGATCATCGATCCCATCGATCGAACGACGGCCGTGCTGTTCGGCGATGGCGCCGGTGCGGTGCTGCTGGAGCCCGCAGAGCCGGGATATGGGATCCTGGATTTTCATCACCTGGTGGACGGGAGTGGCCGACACGACCTGCTCATGCCCGCCGGGGGCAGCCTGCTTCCACCCAGCAACGTCACCGTGGCCGCCCGGCAACATTTCCTCAAACAGAATGGAAAGGTGGTCTTCAAGTTCGCGGTGTCCCAGATGGTGGAGAGTATCCAGGCGCTGCTGCATCGGAACAATCTCAGGCCGGAAGACCTGGCAATGGTCATTCCGCATCAAGCCAATCAGCGGATTCTGGATGCGGTTGCCGAGCGGCTATGCCTGCCACACGAGCGGGTAGCCTCGGTCCTGGGCTACTACGGCAACACCACCGGGGCCACGCTTCCGCTTGCCCTCAACGCCGTGGCCGGTACCCTCAAACGAGGGAACCTGATCGTATTTGCCGCCGTGGGGGCGGGGTTTACTGCTGGAGCAACGCTGATGCGCTGGGGTTAGGCGCGAGAGAACTCCGCGGCGGTAATCGCCGACAGATCTGCATCGGAGAGCTCGAGGTTGGCCGCGGTCACACTGTCCCGCACATGGTCGACCGTCCGCGCACTGGGAATCACGAAGACATTAGCAGCGTGAGCCAGCACCCAGGCGAGCACCAGGGCGTGAGGGGTCACGCCCAGGCGGCTGGCCATCGGCCGGAGCACAGGGTGGGCAGGAAGTTTTCGGTTGAGTCTCCCACCCCCTACGGGGCTATACGCCAGGAACCCGATGCCTTGTCGGGCGCAATACTCCACCACGCCCTCGGTCAGGGCCTCCCGGAAGAAAGGGTTCAATCGGTTCTGTACCGTGGTGATCTGAGCAACCGATTCTGCCTGCCGAATCTCGGCCACCGATACGTTCGACAGCCCGATCCTCTGAACCTTCCCCTCTCGCTGGAGGTCAGCCAGGGCGCCGACACTCTCGGCCAGGGGAACCCGCGGGTCCGGGGCATGAAGCTGATACAGGTCGATCTGCTCGACTCCCAGCGCCTGGAGCGATCGGTGGCAGGCAGCGCGGAGCTGCTCGGGCCGCCCATCCACTTCCCAGCGGCCTCCGGGCCGGCGCAGGCCCCCCTTGGTGGCGACCGAGAGCCCCTGCCGGTTGGCCGGGCTGGTGCGCAGCGCCCGGGCGATGAGCCGCTCGTTATGTCCGATCTCGTTCTGGTCCAGACAGTAGACGTCTGCGGTATCGATCAGGGTGACGCCCGCGTCGAGCGCGGCATGGATGACCCGAAGCGCCTGCTCCTCAGTTGGACGGTCCTGGATCGACAGATGCATGCCGCCGTAGCCGACGGCAGAGACGTGGGGCGCGTTCCGGCCGAGTGACCGGTGGGGAATCACTGAACCCCGAGTGATTTCCGAAGGAAGCGAAGGAGCTCGTCCCGTACATCGAAGTAGATAGCCATGGCGTGGGCCGAGCCGGCAATCAGTTGTGACTTCACGTGACTGAGGCCCCGGCTCCAGTTGGTAACGTTGGCCCCGCCGTCGAAAGGATCCTCCCGGGACGACGCCAGGAAGCAGGGCACCTTCAGCCGCTCGAGGATGCTCCGGATCCGCTCGGAGGCATCGGACCCAATGGCAGGCGCACCGGCGGCGCCCAGGGTAGCGACTGCGCGCACAGAGGGAACGGCGCCAGCAGCGAGCAGAACTCCGCTTCCGCCGATGCTGGAACCGACCAGAGCGAGCCGGGTGACATCGATAAAGTTCTGATTGGCGCCCCACGAAGCGGCCCGCACGATGTCATTCTCGATGTGAGCAAACCTTACCTTGGTGGCGCTGCTCATGAACGCTTTGCCGAAGTCCTGCAGAGTGAAGCCCTCGGGAGTGTCTATGATGGTAGGTCCGGCGGAGGAGATGATGGAAGCTCCATGTCCCCGCTGGTCGAAGGCCAGGGTCGCGATGCCGCTCGCCATCAGGTCGGCGACGAGCGGCGCGAAGCTGTCCCGGGTCGCGGGATACTGGTGGGCCAGCACAGCGAGTGGAAACCCTGCGCCGCCCGAATACTCCTCGGGGTAGGTGAGCGTCCCTTTCAGGATCAGTCCGTCTCGCGCCGGAACGGACATTTCGAGTGGAGCGAGGATCACCCCAGACCCAGCTGTCGGATCAGGCGTTGCCAATCGGCGACAGAGACGACACCCTGCTCCTTCAAGGGAGTGAGCGTACCTAGGATCTCGGCACGGCTCCCATCAATGCGTCGCTCGCGCAGCTCAGTGATCATGCGGGAAAACCGGTGCTCGTATTCGTCGGGAGCCAGCTTGCCCTCGTTGCGCTGGCTACTGAGCTTCTTGAGCTCTTCGGCCACCCGCGCCGGCTTTATTGGCTTGAGTGCGCCTTCCTGGTCCGCCGCCATGTCAGCCTCTCTTCCAGACTGTGGTTGAAGGTTTCAGTCTCATCATTATGGGGCTGCGCCTGCCGCGGCGTCCAGAGCGGACGAGCCGTGCCCGGAGCCACCGCTATCCCAGTGGTAAAGGTAGCCGCAAGCACAACGCCCGCCGGCTGGGCCGACGGGCGCTGTCGTGTCACGGCTCGATTAGCTGTGGATGACCACGATCACCCACACTCGCTGAAGCCGCACACGTGGCACTTCATGCAACCTTCGGCGAACTCCAGTTGCGACCCACAATCGGGACAGGCGCCGGAGAGCGTTTCCTGCATTCCGGTGAACATCATCTGCTCACCTCGGCTGCCGGTGGTACCCTGGCTCACCACGGGAGCCAGCTCCTCCGGCTGTCCCCCAACCCGCTGCTGCCCGGCATGGGGGCCGACACCGGGCAACAGCTCCTGCTGAATCCCCTGCTTCTCCTGCATCCAGCGCTCGATCGCGATGCCCACGGCGTCTGGCACCGACAGGATCTTGTTGGGCCCCAGCCCAATTACCCGATCGGAGCTGATGCCCCGCAGCTGGCGATAGATCTCCTTGATCGGAATTCCGGATCGCAGCGCCAGGCTGATCAGCCGCCCCAGCGCCTCGACATCGGCCATCAGCGCGCCGCCGGCCTTGCCGAGGGTCATGAAGACCTCGAATGGCTGGCTCTTGTCGTCTTCCGTAATCGTCACGTACAACGTACCCAGCGGCGTTTCCACCCGCCGAGTGGTTCCCCGCAATACTTCGGGCCGCGAGCGCTTCTGCCGCCGCTGCAGGTTTTCCGATTCCAGCTCGTGAACGATCCGCTGCAACCGCTCGGTTTCGGCGCGGAGCTCGGCGATTTCGCCATGTAAATCGGCGGACGAAACGGAAGAGTCCTTGCCAGAGCTGCCGCTCACACCGCTTCCGTGCTGCTCCTGCACCTTCTTGGCGGTCGAGCCCGCCGACAGGACCTGCATCTCCCGGCTGCCGTCGCGATAGACGGTGACGCCCTTGCAGTTGAGCCGGTAGGCCAGCCGGTAGATCTCCTCGACGTATTCCTCGGTGGCGTCCTGGGCGAAGTTGCAGGTCTTGGAGATGGCGCTGTCGTTGAACTCCTGGAATGCTGCCTGCATCCGAATGTGCCACTCCGGTTTGATGGCGTTGGCGGTGACGAACACCCGCTGCCACTTGGCCGGGACCTCGGGGAAATCGATATGGCCTGATTCCGCGATGCGGCGCATCAGGTCGTCGGAGTACCAGCCCTCCGCGCGGGCGATGGCAACAAAGTCCTCGTTGATGTCCGGCATGAGGACGCCCGCCTGGTTCCGCATGAACGCCACTGCAAAGAGCGGCTCGATACCGGAGCTGCACCCGGCGATGATCGAGATGGTCCCGGTTGGAGCCACAGTGGTTACGTTGCAGTTTCGCAGCCGGCGCATCGGACGGATCCGTTCACCCTGCTCGTTCCGCGCGCAGGTTGCATCCGGACCCCAGATGCTGCGCTCCCATTCGGGGAACGTGCCCCGCTCCCCGGCCAGCCGCTCCGATTCGCGCTTGGCTTCCTCGTCGATGAACTGCTGGATTCGGCGGCCCAGGCCAACGCCTTCCTCGGAATCGTACGGGATACCAAGCTTCACGAAGACGTCGGCCAGACCCATGACTCCCAGCCCGATCCGCCGAATTCGCTGAGCCAGGTCGGTGATCTCCTCGAGCGGATACTGATTGGCATCGATCACATTCTCCAGAAAATGAGTGGAGAGGTGCACCACCCGGCGCAAACCTTCCCAGTCAATTTCCTTCCCACCTTTCCCGTCTCTTACAAACACTCCCAGGTTGATCGAGCCCAGATTGCAGACGTCGTAGGGAAGCAGGGGCTGCTCGCCACACGGATTGGTGGCTTCGTACTCTCCCAGATGAGGGACCGGGTTGTAGTAATTGGCCTTGTCAACGAAGAAGACACCCGGCTCCCCCGTCTTCCAGGCGCCGTGAATGATGAGCTCCCAGACCTCGCGGGCGCGCAGCTGGCCGGTGACCTGGCCACTCTTGGGATGGATCAGGTCATACAGACCGTCGGCCTCGACCCCTGCCATGAAGGCGTCCGTGACAGCAACCGAGATATTGAAGTTGGTGATCTTGGTCGTGTCGTCCTTGCAAGTGATGAACTCGAGGATGTCCGGGTGATCCACCCGGAGGATTCCCATGTTGGCACCCCGCCGGGTTCCTCCCTGCTTCACAACATCGGTGGAGGCATCGAACAGGGTCATGAAGGAGACCGGCCCCGACGCCACGCCCATGGTCGAGCGCACGATGTCATTCTTGGGACGCAACCGGGAGAAGCTGAATCCGGTCCCGCCTCCTGACTGGTGCACCAGGGCCATGGCCCGGAGCGTGTCGTAGATGCCGCTCTTGCCGTTAGACAGCGCGTCATCGACCGGGAGCACGAAACAGGCGGAGAGCTGGCCCAGCGGACGGCCGGCGTTCATGAGCGTCGGTGAGTTCGGCACGAATTGGCGATTGGCCATAAGGCCAAAGAACTCATCGGCAACCCGTTCCACCGTGCCGGACGACGCGCCATAGTGCTCGTCGGCCTGGGCAACGGTACGGGCTACCCGCCAGAACAGGTCGCTTGGACTCTCCACGGGAGCCCCGGTCTCGTCCTTCAACAGATATCGCTTTTCGAGAACCGTGATGGCGTTGGACGACAGCCGAAGCGCGTCCCGTGGGGTGGACGATTGCATGGACTCCCCGCTTAGTAGGGTGTTGTCTCAGAGGGCCAGCGACCCTGCTTCTGAATCCTGCCGCCGAAGCGGAAGGCCAAGCTAGGCGGCATCAGCGGGTGAGACAATACCGTCAAAAATGCACGTAAATACGTGCAATCCTGCTTCTCACATCACAAATATAAGAGGGATGTAGAGACTGTGGAGAAAGTGGATTTCAGGACGGTCTTTCAACCAGCGGATACCTGCCGGCCCGGTGCGCCCTCGCCTCCTTCACATAATGCTTCCAGGTGGCGGCCACTCGCTCGGCCAGTTCCGAGTCGACCTGCCGAACGATGCGGCCGGGCACACCCATCACCAGGGATCGCGGCGGTACTTCCATGCCCTCGGGAACGACCGCACCTGCCGCGACCACACTGCCGGCGCCGATTACCACCCGGTTGAGCAGGACGCTGCCCATGGCAATGAGCGCATCGTCTCCAACGGTGCACCCATGCAGGATGACGCGATGCCCTACCGCGACCCGGGAGCCCACGGTGCAGGGCACCCCCGCGTCTACGTGCACGATGCAGCCGTCCTGGATGTTGGTCTGCGACCCGATCACAATCGGCGCCATGTCGCCGCGAACGACCGCATGGTACCAGACGCTGGCCTCTTCGCCGAGGGACACGTCGCCCATCACTGCTGCGGTTGCCGCAATGAAGGCAGTCGGATGAATGTTGGTCACGAAAGGCGGCTGGAGCTGGGAAGGGCCTGCGGGCGCACGGACGCTACTGCGATTGGGCCGGTGGGAAGAGCATCTGGGTCCATGCCTCCACCGGGGCACCATCCTTGACCGCCGGGTGCCAGGTAACGGTCCAGACGAAGTTGCGCACAGCGCGCTCGAACGCCGGATCGTTGGAGGGACGGAGCCGCATGATATCTACTGTACGGCCTTCGGATGAAACCTTGACCCACAGCAGGCTGGGCCGAGGAGAGGGCGCCGCATCCGGCGGCACCGTCACGAAGGGAGGGCTTACCGGCTTGGGCCGCTCTTCGAAGCAGGCGCCGTCGGCATTGTAGCCCGGTCCCGGGACACAACCTGGTGCCGCACGACGCTGTTCATCCCGTTTGACGGGCACCGGAGCCCCAATTGGCACCAGCTGAGGGGTCAGCTCCTGGACCTGCCCAGGGCGGACCACGATGGTATCCGAGTAAAAATTGAACCGCGGAGCTGATATGGCCAGCGCGTGCGGCCCTGGAGGCAATCTGGTAAGGGCCTGGGCGATTGGCTGCTCGTCAATGAGCACCGTGGATCCCCGGGGCAGTCCGAGCAGGCGTATGCCCCCGCTGTCGACCGGTCCGACCACATCGGCCCCTGACCCCGCGCTGGCGGCCGAGTCGCTGGGGGAACTCTTCGGTGCCGTATCCGCCGACGCAGCCGGACTCGGAACCGGGCGGGGCGGATCGGGAGCAGGTATCGGCGTCTGACTGGCTGTGGTATCGCTGAGGGTAACGGTGTCGCCAGCCAGCGCTGGGACGGTGGCACTGGAGTCGTTCGCCACCCTGCCGGGCGCGAACCCGTGGGCCCGGTAGTAATAGAAGGCACCTCCTAATACCCCGAGCACGGCCAGCAGCATCCATAGCCAGGCCCATGAACTACTGTGCGGTCGCATTGCGACCGACCGGTCGGCCACTCGCCGGGGAAGCTCGCGCCGCTCCCGCGGGGTGAGCCGGCGGTTGACCAGGGGGGATTCCAGTGGGGTCGTGGGTTGGCTCACGATCGGTGGAAGCCCTGCCCCACCTGCAACCGAGGCCCCTGCGCCCGCCACTGCCGCCGCAGGCGACAGTATGGCGGCGCTGATCCGCACCGCCCCGGGAGCAGCGATGGGATGCCCCTGGAAGGAAGCAATCAGTTCCTCGCAGGTCTGGAAACGGTCGAACGGATCCTTCATCAACATCCGCTTGATCACCTCGAAGACACGGCGCTCGTCGGCGGTGACCAGGCTGGGGGTCGGGATCGGCTCGGTGATGTGCTTGTAGCCGATCGAGAAGCTGTCCTCCCCATCGTACGGCACGGTGCCGGTCAGGGATTGATAGGCAACGATGCCCAGGCTGTAGATGTCGCTGCGGCCGTCGATCGGCTGGGCCCGAGCCTGCTCCGGACTCATGTAGTGGGGAGTGCCAATGGACATTCCGGTGCCGGTCAGCTTCTGCCCTGAAGCCGCCTTGGCGATGCCGAAATCGGTCAGCACGCTTTGGCCGAATTCGTCGAACATGATGTTGTCGGGCTTGATGTCCCGGTGCACGATGCCACGCTGCGCCGCGTACCCGAGGGCACTCCCCGCCTCCAGGAGGAGCCGGCGGATCTCGGGAGGAGTCAGCTTCTTCCGCGCGCCGAGCAGCATGGAGAGCGATCCGCCCCGAAGAAACTTCATGACGAAGTAGATCACCCGTCCCGACCGGCCTACCCGATAGATCGGAATGATGTTGGGGTGCTCGAGCTGGGCGGCGGTGCGGGCCTCACGCTGAAACCGCTCCACGAATTCCGTGTCGAACGCCAGAGAGAAGGGCAGCACCTTGACCGCAACTTCCCGCTCCAATTGGCGATCCTTGGCCCGGTAAACCATCGCCATACCGCCCCGGCCCAGCTCCTCGATGATCTCGTACTCGGCCGCGAGCGAATCCCGTACGAGATCCAGCTCCTGCAGCACTCCAGTCGCGATCGCATGAACCGGGGTGGTGGCCATGAGGTCGAGACCGCAGGAGGGACAGAATTTTGATTTGCCGGTGATTTCGCTTCCACAGCGGGAGCAGAACATATGCGCGCAAGCTACCCGCCTGATCGGCTGAGTCAAGCGGAACTCGTGGCGTATCGCGAGAGGGGTTGCGATAAGCGGGGACGCGAGTACGAGGGTGTACGGGTAAGTAAAAGAGGGGGTGTGAGGGCGGCGCTAGAGGACAGAGGGAAAACCGCCCGGCTTAGCCGCTTACCGGCTTACCCGCCTCGACTGGCACGTCACGTGCAGCGAAGAGCCCAGCCACCCGCTACACCACCTGGAGACACCGTGGTACCGTATCATACGATTGCCTTCAGCCAGCAAAAGCTTCGGGCCGCGCTCCGCCGAGCCGCGGGCCAGGAACCAGCCTTCAACTATGGGTTCGTGGTCCACTCCCGCCGCCAGAACGAGCGTCCCACTCTGGGACTCATTACCCTCCACGGTGAGAGCCTGGCGTTCAACGAACGGCTGCTGAAGTCGCTCGAGGGCTTGCCACTGTGGCTCTTCGGACATGCGCGGATCACCCTCCTGCCCGGCGTGACCATTACGCCCGCCGAGGGAGGCCGGACCAAGCAGGCCGATCGTCCCCTCGCGTCCATGCTGATGAACATTGCCACCTTCGATACCAGCACGGGCGTGACTCAGCACCTGGTCCAAGTCGAGGCGGTGGTCAAGGCGGAGAGCCTGGTTCAGCCGCTGCTCATCCTGACGCCAGCTCGGCCTGCGGCATGGCCGATGTAGGACGTAGGCGGGTAAGTGGGTAAGCAGGTATGCCAGCAGCAAACAATCGAAAGACCCTCCAAGGACTCGGAGGGTCTTCGTTTTTGCACCCGCCAAACTCAGCTCAGGGCTTACCCACTTACCCACCTACCCCTTCCCCTCCCGCTTTGGCTCTTCGACCACCCGAAACTCCTGGGTCCGGCGATCCTTCCGGCCGTTCGCATCGGTTACCTGCACCTCGAGGACATACTCGCCCGGCTTGAGCCGGTCGAGCTGCAGCCGCCGATGGGTCGTAACCTGCGGAGTGGTGGCCTGCTCCTGGAACTTCAGCTTTATGGCGGCTCCGCCGCCGCCGAATATCTTGCGGAACAACCCGCCCCCGCCGCCCTTCTTCTTGACCGCAAGCTCCACAGTGTAGGGCGTGGGACGCAGACCGTCGATCTCGTAGTAGAGCTCCATCTCCTCATCCCGCCGGTAGGTGCGGAGCGGATTGAACAGGACGGTATCGTCCGGAGCGCGCCGCCAGGCCAGGTTGGCACTTCGGCTTCCCAGCACCAGGTCGCTGAGGCTCAGCGCCGCTGAGGTGACCGGCCCGACTCTCACGCTGTCTCGGGGGAGAGTGACTCCCGCTTCCTCTCCTTGCTGGATGGCCAACCGATAGCCCAGCGTCCCCGAGGGCACATCAGCCGCCACCCGCCCGACCAGGTGCTCCTTCGGAGGGACGGGCTCAGGCGCCACGAAGTACCGGGTGGTGTCCACCGTCGACACCACCTGGCCGCGGGGATCTGTGGCAACGAAACGGAGCCGCACGGTATACAGGTAGCCCCGGGTCACGGTCACCGGCGCGAGGCTGGCCCCGGCAATGGCGTAGGTAATTTGAACTTGTCGTTTACCCGAGTCCGCACCCACCGCCAGTACGCTGGTGTGGGCCTTGAGCTCCAGCGGGAAACGAAGCTCGTAGCTGTCAGTGGTGGTACCCAGGGCAATGCTCTCCTGGCCCGCTCGCCGCTCCTCGCTCTGGTAGCGTCCGGCGCTCATGTGTCCCACGCCGTGCAGCCGCCGGTAAATCGGCGAGAGCTGTTCCCGGGACAGTATGAGCTGTTCGGCCATGGAATTCGTGGGCGCCCCCCGCGCCTGGAGTCCTACCGCATTACTGAATCCCAGCACGTCGAACACACTCTCGACCAGCTTGAAGTCCTGGACATCCTCCCGCGCGATGAAATGGAAGATCAAGTCTCCATCGGCTCGACCGTATCGCCATGACTCGTTGGGCTCGAGGCCCGGCGCGGCGTAGGTCGCGCGACTGGAAGGCTCCCCGTGACGGATGTAGATCACTCCCCGGTCATCGAAGTCCCGACTGCCCGAGCGATAGCGCTCGACAATATCGTAATGGCGGTTGTTGGTGGTCAGCTGAAAGTTCTTGCGGGCATAGAACAGCCGGCGATAATGCTCCCGCAGGCGTTCGCCCTCCCCGCGCAGCTCCAGACGGTCGCGCTCGGTCCAGAACCGTTTGAGGTAGGCCGCCCGGTAGGTCCCCCGCTGCTGATCGAACTCGCTCATGATGCTGTCGGAGGCGATGGTCGCTAGGTCCGTCCGGTACCCCGAGACCGTGGCGGAATCGTCGGATTGAGCTCCCTGATAGTACGGTCGCACACCATCGAAGCGGCCCAGCAGAAACTGCGTGCGAGCCAGCTCCAGCAAACCCAGGCTCTGATTGGGGCCGCGCTGCAGATATCCATTGAACGCCGCAACCGCCGAGTCTCCGTCGCCCACTTCGCGCTCCACCCTTCCCCGCGCCAGCAGGACCTCAGGCTCGTTGGCAGCGCCGGTCTTTCCCGCACGACGGAGTGCCTCCAGGGCAACTCCCAGCTTGATGTTCACCCGCTGCCGGAGAGCGGTATTGGCCAGATCGACCAGGCCGTGCGCGAAGGAGGGATCGACTTCGGCCGACTTGGCGAATGCAATCGCGGAGCGGGTGAGCGCGTCCCGCCCCAGCATGGTCTTCAGGCCGGTTACGAAGGAGACCTGGGAATCTCCCACTCCGTACTCCGCCAGCCCCATTCCATACCAGGCATAGGGCCAAGAAGGCTGGAGATCAATGGCCCACTGAAACTCCGATGCGGCGTCGTCATAGTGCGCATGACCACCCAGCTCGCCCAGGCGCAGCGAGAGAAACCCGAGCTTCAGGTGCAGGACACCGTTGTTGCGATCGGCCTTGGCCGACTGGATGAGGTGTTTCTCCAGAACCAGCAGGCCATTGGAGTCGGAGGTGGCAGCCAGCGAGTCACGAAAGTGTTCCAGCATGGCGCGGTCGCCGGGGTCCTGACCCTGGACCGAGGCCGGAACGATCGATAGCAGGATTGGGGTGAGGACGGTGCAGACGAAGCGAGAACCGAAGCGAGCCAGCGCATGGTGAAACATCAGCCAGACCTCATCACTACCACTCTTTAAGGAGCAACACCCCGCTCCAGGCCGGACCGAGGGCGAGCGGGCGATGTGTTTGGTTGCGCCCTAGGAGACGCCTCCCGGGCCCCCTGGCCCACACGCCGCAAGGCCTGATCCCGGGCCCTGTCCGTTAGAAAGCTCCGCAGCCCATCCCGCACACCGCGCGCGTAAGCCCGCTGACCCTCGGCCGATCGGAGCCGCGCCTCCTGATCCGGCAGAATCACGAACATGCCTTCACAGAGCACCGCAGGCATCCAGGTCGCTCGGATCACCGCCAGATCGGCGCGCCCGATACCCAGGTCCGGCAAGCGGAGCCGGCGTACCAGCGAGCGTTGGACGTCAGCAGCCAAGGGCAGGCTGCGAGGCTGATTATAGAATACGCTGGTACCGTTATTGGTGAAGGGGTTGATCCCGTCGGGCAACGCGTTGTTGTGGATGGAGACCAGCACCTCGGCATTGGCGGCCTCGGCGGTCGCTACCCTCGACCAGAGGTCCACCGCCGTGTCGGCCACCCGGGTCATGACCACCCGGGCCCCCGCGGCTTGCAGCAGGTTCCTCAATCGCAGTGCCACGGCCAGGTTGGCATCGGCTTCCCGTAGACCGGTGGGCCCGGTGGCGCCGAGGGGAGGATGGCCGGGGTCCAGCGCAATGATGCGGCCTCGCAGCGGCTCGGCGGCTGAGAGGCGGGGTGGGCGCCTGATCTCCAGCACCAGGTCGTTGCGGGTCCAGCGAGTGCGGTAGCCCCAAACCGGCTCCGTGAGCTCGGCGGCAAAGGTGAGCTCGTCTCGCCGATTCTGGCTCCAGCTCAGCCGCCGCACCAACGAGTCTCCCCCGTACCGGATCCAGTCCACATCTCCCGCCGCACCATAGAATCGAAGGGTCAACGCTCGCTCGTCCTCGATGACCTGAAACGGAACTCGCTGGGTCAACGGAATTCTGATCGATACCCGATCGCGCAGAGGCGTCATAGTGACCGAGCCGGCTACTGCGCTGGGAGCGGGTAAGCCACGCGGGAGCGGCCGGGCGTCCGCGGTGGGAACCCACGCCTCTGCATCGGGACCAAGCCTGATCCGCAGATCATCGTTGGATCGAGCCGTCACCAAGGCTCGGGTACCAGTCGGGAAGAACCACTGGTAAGCACCCGCGGGAACCGCGCGCCCAGGAGTCAGGCTATCCGTCTTCCCGGTTCCGGTGGTGTCATCGTCGAACTCGGTAACAACCGGCAACGAGTCCATCAACGCCAGCTGCAACGGCCAGCGCACCCGGACGGTGTCCCCACCCATGACCGATTCCACCAGCGCCCAACCCTGCTCTGGAGCGACCAGCTCGGCATAGTCGGTGGGACAGGGCGACCCGGTGACACAACGAACCGCAGCCCGGGCGAGCGCCTGAACGAAGGACGGCGAGAGGCCGCGCAGGATCGGGCCCGGGTGAGGTCCCAGAGCCACTCCGCGGACGAGGCCCACGTACCGCACCTCGTCCGGTGTGCGCAGCTTGGTGGTGTCGTGCTCGAAGGCGCGGATGGCAGGCAGCACTTCCTGGGGCTGGAGCTGAGGCAGCAGCCTGACCATCACCCCGTTCGGCAGATGCATTCGAACTGCAGAGCCTTCGGCGGCTCGGACCGAGAGGCTGACGTACTCGGTGGCAGGAAGCCAGATCTGGCCTCGGGGCGAGAACGACATAGTGTCGATCCAGGCCTGTCCGACTCGAGCCTCGCCAGGAAGGAAGCGCCGGTCCCGGCGAACAGGATAGACGAGGACGGCCGAATCGCCCTGGCGAGTAGCTTCGATCCGGAAGCGGATCACGGTGTCGGGCGGGAACGGGACCCAGGCCAGCCAGGCGCCGCTAGGCCAGACCCTCACCGGGGTTCCGTTGATCGTCAGGCGAGTATCCCCGCTGCCGACCGAACCCAGGAGA
>DASRIN010000626.1:0-2548 GCA_035649975.1 Gemmatimonadales bacterium | reverse complement strand
GACGTCGTGGACCTCACCAACCTGCAGCGGCAGATCGTGCACGGCACGTCCACTCTGGGCCGGCCCAAGCTGGAATCCGCCGAAGCCAGGCTCACCGACGTCAACCCCAATGTCCGCATCGAAAAGCACGAGACCAGGCTCACCTCCCAGAATGCGCTGGAGATCCTGGCCGACTACGACATCGTGGTGGATGGCACCGACAACTTTCCCACCCGCTACCTGGTGAACGATGCCTGTGTCCTGCTGGGGAAGCCCAATGTGTACGGGAGCATCTTCCGGTTCGAGGGCCAGGCATCGTTGTTCTACGCCAAGGAAGGCCCGTGTTACCGCTGCCTCTACTCGGAGCCACCTCCGCCGGGACTGGTTCCAAGCTGCGCCGAAGGCGGCGTGCTGGGCGTCCTGCCCGGCATCATCGGCAGCATCCAGGCGCTCGAGACCATCAAGTGGATCATCGGCGCCGGGGATTCGCTGATCGGCCGCTTGCTCCTCTTCGATGCGCTCAAGCTGCGGTTCCGTGAGCTCCGGCTGCGGAAGGACCCGTCCTGCCCAATTTGCGGGGAGAGTCCGACCATTCGGGAGCTCATCGACTATGAAGCCTTCTGCGGAATCGGCGCCGAGCCCACCTATGCCGGCCCGGAGATCACCGCTGAGGAGCTGCGCCGGGAGATGCAGGAAAAAGACTCCGAGCTGGTGTTGATCGACGTACGGGAGCCGCACGAGTGGGATATCGCCCACATTGAAGGTGCTCGGCTGATCCCGCTCGGGCAGTTGCCGGAGCGGCTGGCGGACCTGGACGGGCACGCCGAAATCGTCACCCACTGCCACCATGGGGCGCGCTCGATGAAGGCGCTCCAGCTGCTCAAGGGGGCGGGCTTCAGCCGAGTGCGGAGCCTGGCCGGCGGGATCGACGCTTGGGCCGATCGAGTGGAAATCGGGATGGCGCGCTACTGAAAAGGATGGAAAGACGTCCTAAAAAACATTGACCCCTCTCTTCCAGCCCGCTACTTTCACGGGCTCGCCGAAGTGGTGGAACTGGTAGACGCGCTGCGTTCAGGGCGCAGTGGGCGCAAGCCCGTGCGGGTTCGAGTCCCGCCTTCGGCACTTCTCCTTCCCTCTGTCTTCTCAGCCGTTGACCCGCCCGAAGTGCTGGCCTATCCTTCGGTTAGGATACCCTCAGTGAGTCGTGATTCCACTCCATCCACCGACCGGAAAAAGTCGGTTGCCCGGAACCCCAAGGCAACCCACGACTACCATATCCTCGAGACCTGGGAGACTGGGATTGTGCTGACCGGTACCGAGGTGAAGTCATTGCGGAGCGGAAAGGCTTCGATCCGGGAGGCGTACGCCCGGGTGCGGAACGGCGAGGTGTTCCTCGAGGGGATGAACATCACCCCCTACGAGCAGGGCAACCGCTACAATCACGATCCGGTGCGGACCCGCAAGCTGCTGCTTCACCGACGGGAGATCGAGAAGCTGATCGGCGCTGTGGAACAGCGGGGCCTGACCCTCGTACCACTGGAGCTGTATTTCAAGAACGGCCGGGCGAAGGTTGCCCTGGCGCTTGGCAAAGGTAAGAAACAGCACGACAAGCGGGAGACGCTCAAGCGGAAGATCCAGGAGCGGGAGGTGGCGCGGGCCATCTCCCTGCGAAACCGCCGATGATGGGATTGCTCGCGCTAGTTGCAGTTCTATCGACCGGGTTCTCGGATTCAGCGCCTCAGGTCGTCACGGTTGCGGGATCACGCGGCGAGTCCCGGATTCCGGTGCGGACCGACGAGACCGGAGCGCCCGTGATGCCGGCCGCAATTCTGATGGCGGCGCTGGACGGTTCGGCCAAGGTCACGGAGGGATGGGCCGAAGTCAGCCTCGCGCGCCAGACGTTCCGCTTCCTGGTAGGAGCCCCGCTCTGCGTCTGCGGCAGCCGGCTGCAGCCGCTCGCGGCCGCGGCTTCGATCACCCGGGACACGCTCTATCTCCCTTTCCAATTCGTGGCCGAGATCCTGCCGACCCAGCTGGGCAACCGATATCGCTACGATGAGCGGCGGGCTCGCCTCACCGTGACAGGTGCACCTGACCGCGAGGTAGCCGCGCGCACGGCGCCTCCACCCCCACCGCGAGAAAACCTGCTGCCTAATGGGCTCCGGCGGGGACATAGCGTAACCATTGACCCCGGCCACGGCGGGGTAGATCCGGGCAACCCGGGTGTGTTCTTTCCCCGCGGTACGCGGGAGAAGGATGTGACTCTGCAGATCGGCCTCCTGTTGCGCAACGAGCTCAAGAGCCGAGGAGTCGGCGTGCAGATGACCCGGACCTCGGACACGCTCATTGCATTGGGGGACCGGGGAAGCTACTGCACCGAGGCCTGCGACCTCTTTGTGAGCCTGCATGTCAATTCGCTGGCTCGCCGTGCGGGCTATACCGACATCCGCGGGTTCGAGACATTTTTTCTGGCTGAGGCCCGAACCGAAGATGCGGCTCGAGTGGCCCAGATGGAGAACGAGGCCGTACGGTTCGAGACCGGTTCACAGTCGGCAGGGTCCGGAGTGGG
>DASRIN010000625.1:0-2792 GCA_035649975.1 Gemmatimonadales bacterium | reverse complement strand
CGGCTGATCATCGCCCTACGAGTGGCCGAGAACACATCAGCCGACGGGCAGGCAACGAGGAGGTGTTCTAGACAGCCCCCCGTGAGAACTTTCTGTACCACGTCTCAAGGCCGGCCCTGCGGCCCGGCAGCGATGCCACGGTCACCGGGCAACCGGGCCCCACCAGATAGATAGATTGTCCGCCCTGGACAGTCTTGAGTTTGGACGTCCGAGTATCCATACTTCGACACCCGGCAGCCCGAGTATGAGGCTGCCACCATCCCACGGCGCGGGCCTGCGAGCCACAGCGAGAGATCGGAGAGACGGTGACCACACCGATGAAGCCGGTCGAGCTAACCGTCGTCGACACGAACACCGCAGAGGTGCAGCTCTTCCCCATCGAATACATCAACACCAACCTGGAGCATGTACCGCTCGTGAACGACTCGGCGACCGGGATGATGGTCCTAAAGATGGTCTATCGGGCCGGCTTCACGAACCCCTGGCACAGCCACCCGTGCGCCCACGGTATCTATGTACTCGAAGGCATCCTCAACACCCACCAGGGTCAGTATCCGGCCGGAAGCTTTGTGTGGTTCCCGGAGGGCGGGATCATGGAGCATGGAGCTACCCGGGATGAGGACTGCACCTTCCTGTTCATCACGAACAAGGCGTTCGCCATTCATTACGTCGGCGACAAGAACGACCCAGAGGCCCCGAAGGCCTAGGACACAGCCGCGCCAACGGGATTCAGCCCACGAGCCGGCCGTCAACGCAAGGGCTGCCGCCCCTCCTTCGGAGGGTTGCCAACGAGGCTCGGCTCGAGCTGGACGGGCCTCACCCGCCGCTCGAGGCGGAGCCAACGGCGCCACGGTCTGCGAGGGTCATCCTTGCGTGCCGTGCCACCAGCGTGCGATTCACAGCGGTCCTGAACGGTCCCGAGCGGACAGCCACGGACAACTACGAAGCAGCCTCGACCTGCGCCGTTCCTCGCCTTCGCAGGTGACAGCAGCGGCCGATCTGCCTTTGCAAGCAGGTAGTCAGAGGGTCTGTCTTAACCCTCAAACTAGGCAGCACTCAGAGCGTTATAGCGCCTACTCAAGGTGATTTGCTGGCAATCTGCTGGCAACTGGGCTCCGGAAGGGGACTCGGGAACCCGTTTCTGCTGGTGGGCGTGACAGGGATCGAACCTGTGACTTCTGCCGTGTGAAGCGAGTGCGGCCTACAAACACTGCTCTCCAGGACCATGCTCTGCACCACATCGTTGCAGCTCATCGGCAGCGACGGCTTGAGGGGACGCGGGGCCACGCAGGGTGTCGCGAGGCGGCCCTGCTGACAGATTGCTGACACGGTCAGCAGTCCTTGCTGAATCCTGCCCTCCTGCATGTCCTCCCGGAGAGCTAGGCATGAACCATCGAGCCGAGGGGAGCAGGTGGTGCTCGACCCGGGCTTGTCAACGACGGCCGAAAGCTTTCACCCGACGCCGACAGGGCTCCCCTCGGCTGGTGATATCGGCTGCGCTGCTCGCCGAGCTACTGGTGGGTACCTGGTCCTCACGCCCGCCCAGCGTGGGTGTCTAGCGGATGCGTCGGGTGCCCAAGTGGTCATGCCAGCCACCTGCCCCGTCCTGCACCGGCGTGACGTGGTGGTGCGTCCCGTAGCGCGATGCCCGGCTGGGCGCCCAGCACCAGTCGAAGGCGTCGGCGTCCCAATCTCCTGGGCATGGCCGAGGATGGTCACACTGATCGCGCGGGATCGACCTCGGGGCCGCCGGGCAGGACAATGGTTAGAGGGAGTAGCGGGCGAGGAGGAGCGAGGTGGGCCTCCGTTGTGGTTGGGAACCCGCCCGTCCTCCCTTTCCAGCGAATCCGAGAGGCGACCGCCTCGTGGTTGACGGCCAGAACCGCCGTAGAGAACGTGCCCTCGCCCCGATCGCCTCGGCGTCTACCATCATGCACGTAGGCGGTCCGGTGGTTGGCAGGCCAATCGGCAGGACGGTTGTAGCTGGAGGAGGTGCGCGTGACTGTTAGCCCGGACCAACCATTCGTCCGCCTCCAGGGGGTGTCGAAGTCCTACGGCGCCGGGCGGAAGCAGGTCCACGTGCTCGACGGGGTCGACCTTGAACTCCGATCCGGCGAGACCACCAGCCTGATCGGCCGGTCAGGCAGCGGGAAATCCACCCTGATCGCGCTGATTGCGGGGCTGATGCATCCCGACGCAGGACACATCCGTATCGGTGGGCTGCGGACGGACACGCTCGACGAGGCCGGGCGGGCCGACCTCAGGGCCGAGCGGATCGGCGTCGTCCTCCAGTCCGATAACCTGATCCCGTTCCTGACCGCGGTCGAGAACGTGGAGCTGGCCATAGGCTTTGGGTCGCGTCGCGGGCGGCCGGGCCGGGCCCGGGAGCTGCTGGCCGAGCTGGGGCTTGCCGACCGCATGGACCATCTCCCCCGGCAGCTGTCCGGCGGAGAGGCGCAACGGGTAGCGGTGGCGGTGGCGCTCGCCAACGAACCGGACCTGCTCCTGGCCGACGAGGTCGTCGGGCAGCTGGACTCCGCCACCGCGGCACAGGTCACCGAACTCGTCTTCGCCGCCTCCCGCGACCGCGGTCTGGCCGTCCTGTACGTGACCCACGACGAGCAGCTCGCCCGCCAGGCCCAGCACGCGCTGCGCCTCGGCGACCGCCACATCCTGCCGGCGTGACCGTGGACGTGTCCATCCAGGTCGACTCGCTGGTGGTCGAGTACCGGACGGCGGGCGGCCCGGTGCGCGCGCTCGACAACGTGTCCCTGACGCTCGAGGCGGGGTCC
>DASRIN010000624.1:0-2196 GCA_035649975.1 Gemmatimonadales bacterium | reverse complement strand
CACCGCCGTTCGATATACATAGGACGCAGGGACCCCACTGATCTGCTCACTGGTGCCCTGGGCCTGCCACAGCCGAATCCGCACCTGCTGCATGAGCTCGTTGATCTCCGCCTCGGAGAGCCGGTGTCGCCACCCGACGCCCCGCACCAGGCCGGCGAACTTGTTCACCACGGCCTCGAGTGCCGGCGAGAGAGGGTCGGGAGCATGCTGCTGGCTGGCCTGCATACCGGAAGGTACCGAGAAGATGGCCGCCTCGGGTGAACCGAGTGAGAACATGTCAGCGGCCGGCGCGTATCACCGGGTGTGCCTCAGTCCCGGCGCCGGTATCCCACTGATTGGGCAATGCCCAGAGGATCTGATATGTCTCCTGTTTGCCCCCGCTGGATGGCGGCAGGCTTCGCCATCTCAGTTCTCCTCGGTTGTGGCGGCGATAGCAACCCGAGCGGTCCCGGTAACACGCCCACCGGCCCGGAATCACCCGACACGCCCAATCCTGCCGCTGCGACCGTAACGCGGGACGATTCCCGGGCGGCGGCGATGCGAGTCACCACCGGCGGCGGGACGGTGCAGGCGACCGGCTCGGACGGCACGGTATACACTCTCACGATCCCGGCCGATGCGCTGCTGCTCGACACCACCATTACCCTGGTCCCGCTGGCCAGCGTCTCGGGTCTGGATCTTTCGGGCGGGCGATTCGCCGGCGTACAGCTGGAGCCCGACGGGCTCAGGCTCTTTCGTCCGGCGACGCTCCGGATCTCACCGCCGGAAGGCGAGCGGCACTCCGCGGTCGCCTTCTCCTACCACGGCACCGGCACCGAGGTCTTCCGTACGCCGATGACCCCGGATCCGGATCGCCTAGAGCTGAGTCTGCTCCATTTCAGCGGCGGAATGGTGTATGTGGGGGACGGCATCAGCATTCCGGCCTCGGTCCTGAACATCACGCCCACCGAGTGGGAGGACCGCCTCCAGTCGGAGCTGGAATCCTATCTGCGCCAGGAGCGGGAGCGAGCCCTGGCCGGAGAGGAGCCCGACCCCGAGCTGGGGGCCAACCTGGAAAAGGCGCTGCGGCTCTACTACGACCACGTCATCGAGCCCTCGCTCGACCGGATGATGACCGATTGCAGCTTCGCCCAGACGGCGGTTCCCCGGGCGTTCGGCTGGGAGCGCCAGGTCGAGCTCTGGGGTCTGGGCGGCGAGTTTTCCGCCGAGGAGTCGAGGGTCATGAACGCCACGCTGGCAGCGCTGGAGAACTGCTTTCGGGAGACGGTGGGCAACTGCCTGGAGCGGTCCGACGAGCAACAGATGGGCGCCGCTATCGGCTACTCGCGCCAGCTCCAGCTGCTGGGGGTGACCGACCCGGAGTTCAATGTGCTCAACGAAGATCTGTATTGCAGTGGCAACTGGGCCGGAACCACGACCCGGACCCGGGACGTATATGGGACCGGCTCGAGTGAGGTCATCACCGGCAACGTCGAGTGGGAGGTGAATCCGGAGAAATCGGCCGACGACATCACCTACTATCGGCTCAAGAGCGGCTCCATCGAGTGGCGGCTGGAGGGCACCGACAATAATGGCTGCACCGTGGCAGGTGGGCCGGAGACCTTCGTGCTCACACCGGAGGAGGGAGAGCTGGTTCTGGATGGACCCGGGCAGGTCTATTACGGCGGCGGTGCGACGCAGCACTTCACCACGGTGAGAGTCACCTGCCCTGCCCCGCAGCCGCCCTATACCGCGGACTGGTCGGTGGGCGACTGGCTCTCGATCCCTCCGACGCCACTGCCGATGGCCACGTTTGACAACCAGCTGGCGGGACGCTTCGAGTTCGGGGGAGGATTGAATCTGGTCTACGAGTGGAGCTTCAATCGGTGAGGACAGAGCCCTTCGGCCGTGCTACCAGTCCCAGCGGGACCGCCCGCGATCCCGGCCACCTCCGCACCGAACCGTCGGGCTCCCGCAGCAACAGCTGGCCCGAAATTCCGCCGTCGAGCAGCAGCGCCTCGCGGCATCCCAGCGCACCCATCACCGCCGCCATCTCGGCGGAGGTCAAGCCGAATGGTACCCAGCCCAGGCTCGGGCCCAGGGCATCGAACCGGGTGAGGGCGACAAGGACCCTGCCGTCTGCCAAGGTCCCGAGCGCCAGTCGGGCGTCCCGATGCTCGACATTGACTCCTGCACCCACTCGCGACAGGGGCTCCG
>DASRIN010000623.1:0-8619 GCA_035649975.1 Gemmatimonadales bacterium | reverse complement strand
GCCGGTGCGTTCGGCGCTCGGCTCAGTCCTCGCGATGCCTATCGTTTTGCGCGCGGTGAAGAGGTCACCGCGTCCAGTGGTCAGCCGGCGAAACTCTCGCGCCCGCTGGATTTCCTGGTCGTGGCGGACCACTCGGACGGCATGGGGTTCTTCCCGCTCCTCCTCGCCGGAGATCCCATAGTCCTGGCCGATTCGCAAGGTCGCAAGTGGAGCGAGATGATTCACTCCGGCAAGGGGGAGGAGGCGGCCATCGACATCATCGTCAGCTTCGGCAAGGGCGCAATCTCGAAGGCAATCCTGCCGGTGCCAGGTACGCCCGCCTACCGCAGCGCGTGGCGGGAAACCATCGCCGCCGCGGAGGCCTACAACGCCCCGGGACGGTTCACGGCGTTCATCGGCTTCGAGTGGACCTCCAACACGGCCGGCAACAATCTTCATCGCAACATCATCTTCCGTGACAACGGCGACAAGGCTCTCCAGGTCGAGCCGTTCATCACCCAGAAGCCGCTCGGCAGCGACAATCCGGTGGACCTCTGGAAGTGGATGGACGCCTACGAACAGAAGACCGGCGGCAGCGTGCTCGCCATCGCGCACAACGGCAATTTGAGCAATGGCCGGATGTTTCCCGTCGTCGAGGCCTTCGGGAAAGCCATCGACCGCGAGTATGCCGAGGCCCGCGCCAGATGGGAGCGACTTTATGAGGCGACACAGACCAAGGGCGACGGCGAAGCGCATCCGTTCCTTTCGCCCAATGACGAGTTCGCCGACTACGAGACGTGGGACAAAGGCAACCTCGACGGCACCGTGCCGAAGACGAAAGACATGCTGGAGTTCGAGTATGCCCGCTCGGCCCTGAAGCTCGGCCTCAAGCTGGAGCAGAAACTCGGCACCAATCCCTACAAGTTCGGCATGGTTGGCAGCAGCGACGCGCACACCGGTCTCGCTGCCATGGAGGAGGAAAACTTCTTCGGCAAGACCACGCCGCAGGAGCCCAGTCCGGAACGGCTGACCGCCACCTTCATGAGCAACCAGAAGAGCGGCGTGAAGATCATGGACTGGGAGGTCAGCGCCGCCGGCTACGCGGCCGTCTGGGCGAACGAGAACACTCGGGAGTCCATCTGGGACGCAATGCAGCGCAAGGAAACCTACGCTACCACCGGCACCCGCATGATCGTGCGCTTCTTTGGCGGCTGGGACTTCGAGAAGGCCGACGCCGCGACGCGCAGCCCCGCGGTGGCCGGCTACACTAGAGGTGTGCCGATGGGTGGTGACCTTCGCGCTGCACCCGCGGGCAAGGCGCCGACGTTCCTTGTCGCCGCGCTGCGCGATCCGATTGGAGCGAACCTCGACCGCATTCAGGTCATCAAGGGTTGGATGGACGCCAAGGGCGAGCTGCACGAAACGGTCTATGACGTGGTGTGGGGCGGCAACCGCAAGCCCGATGGGAAGGGCAAGCTTCCGAGCGTGGGCAGCACCGTCGACGTGGCGAACGCGACGTGGCAGAACACCATCGGCGCACCTGAATTGATCGCGGTCTGGAAAGACCCGGACTTCGACCCGAAGCAGCGAGCCTTCTACTACGCGCGCGTGCTCGAGATTCCCACGCCACGGTGGACCGCCTACGACGCGAAACGTTTCGGTGTGAAGCCGTTGCGCGGCACGCGCATGACCATCATTGAGCGCGCCTATACCTCTCCGATCTGGTACACCCCATGAAAGTCCTGCGAGAACCTCTGTTCCATTTCTTGCTGCTCGGCGGGGCGATCTTTGGCGGCTACGGCATCCTTTCCAGGGACAACGCGCCCGCGGCCGGGAAGATCGTCGTCACGCAGGGGCGAATCGAGGCGCTCACCGCCGCGTTCACTCGCACTTGGCAGCGTCCGCCCACGGCGAGCGAACGAGACGAACTGATCCAGGACTACATCCGCGAGGAGGTCTATAATCGCGAGGCCATCTCCCTCGGACTGGACCGGGATGACGTCATCATCCGCCGCCGGCTTCGGCAGAAGCTGGAATTCGCCTCCGAAGATGTCACGGCGCAGGTCGAGCCGACGGACGACCAGTTGCGGGCCTATCTGATCGCGCACCCGGACGCCTTCCGCGTCGAACCGCGATTCACCTTCAGCCAGGTCTTCTTCAACTCGGAGCGCCGGGGGGAACACCTCCGCCGCGATGCCGTCCGACTCGCCGCGCAGTTGCGGCAGGTCGGGACTGCTCCGGACACCCTGGGCGATTCCTTCCTGCTCGGTCCCAGCTTCGACTCGGTGCCCGCCGGGGTGGTTGCGGCTCAGTTCGGCGAACAGTTCGTTGCCATACTCGGTCGCCTACCCATCGGCCAATGGCAGGGGCCGGTTGCGTCGGTTTATGGGGCGCATCTGGTCTTCGTCAGCGAACGCACGGAAGGCCGCCTGCCGGCCTTGGGGGAGGTGCGCGATGCCGTTCGCCGGGAGTGGGCTGAGGCGCAGCGGGTGGAAGCGAGTGAGAAGTTCTATCGGGCGATGCTCCGGCGCTACACCGTGACCATCGAGCGCACCCAGACATGACCCTGAGATCCTGGCTTTTCGTTCTGCTGAGCTTGCTCGCCGCTCCGGACGCATGGGCCCACGAAATACGCCCGGCCTATCTCCAGGTGCGGCAAACCGGTGCGGGTACTTACGATGTGCTCTGGAAGGTTCCAGGACGCGGCGTTGACCTGCGGCTGGGTCTCTACGCCGAACTCCCGGCCGACTGCGTCAAGGTCGGCCAGGCGCGAACGTCATTCGTTCACAATGCCTTTACCGAACGCTGGAGCGTGAGGTGCGCCGGTGGATTGACCGGCGGCACCATCCACATCGCCGGTCTCGCTGCGACGATGACAGATGTGCTCGTGCGGGTCGAACGACTCGACGGTACCACTCAGGTGGCCCGGCTCACGCCCTCCGCCGCGTCATTCGTGGTGGAAGCCGCGCCGACAAGGATGCAGGTCGCCGGCATTTACATGCGCCTCGGCGTCGAGCACATCCTGACTGGCGTGGATCATCTCTTGTATGTCCTGGCGATGCTCTTACTCGTCACTGGCTGGAAGCGCATCGTGGCGACCATGACCGCCTTTACGGCGACCCATAGCCTGACGCTGACGGCGGCCACGTTGGGCTGGGTCCATGTGCCACAGCCACCGGTTGAGGCGTGCATCGCCCTGAGCATCCTCTTCGTGGCCCGGGAAACCGTGTGTTCCCGAAAGGGCCACCCGGGCCTGACTGAGCGTTGGCCCTGGGTGGTCTCGTTTGCGTTCGGATTGCTGCACGGTTTCGGTTTCGCTGGGGCGTTGAGCGAAGTCGGGCTACCGCAGGCGGCGATCCCTGTGGCGCTGCTCTTCTTTAATGTCGGCGTCGAAGTCGGTCAGCTGCTCTTTATTGCTGCCGCAGTCGCCTTCCTGGTGGGTGGTCGCAAGACAGTCCAGCGATTCTTTCCCGAAGGTTTCAACCCTCAACCCGCAGCTTTCATCCGCCTCGCGCCCCCATATGCCATCGGCAGCGTGGCAATGTTCTGGGTCATGCAACGTATCACTGGATTTTGATGCCCTTTTCGGTAATCTGCACCATTCCTCGGCACCATTTTGCGGGATTCGTGGATACAGGAAGCCCGCCCACTTACAAGCTGGCGGGGCTTTGATTTCCGGAGTGGGCCCGGCGCGATTCGAACGCGCGACCTCTTGCTCCGGAGGCAAGCGCTCTATCCAACTGAGCTACGGACCCGAACTGTTGTGTCCCAACTACTTACCTTACCACGACTATCACGACTATAAAGATGTACTCAACTGACCGATGCTCAAAACTACCGCTAACATAGTCGCTTCGTCGGGCTGCTGGTAGCAGCGAATCAGGGGTCCGTTCCGGTCACCATCCGCCCGCGGCTGCGACATCCACATTCGGCAAATCCTTGCGCTCCGTGGCCCAGGTGCGGCGAGAGTTTCTTACCTGGTTGTCAGTTGCGGCTGGCCATCGAATAGCCCCAGAGGGCCTCTGGTCGGGGCCATCATGGCCCCCTACGATGCAGATCGCAAGGCACTCAGGTCAACAGCCACGACATCGAGCTGCCTGAGGGGTACGAGGCTCAGCCGCCTCGGGTGGAGGAGCCCGTGCCGCCGCCGGTCACGCGGCCGTGATGCTGGCGGTGAGGAATGAGCTTGCAGCCAACAGCTGTCAGCTAACGGCTATCAGCTAAACAGAGGCGCCCGGGGGCGATCCCGGGCGCTTCGTGTATCGGGGCAAATGACAGTCCTACTTCTTCGGGCTGGGTTTGCTGCCGGCTGCGATGCTGACCCTGATCGCAGACGAGTTGTTCGCCTGGTTCGGATCAGCGACATCGCCGGTGACGGAGGCGTTGTTGGTGATGGATGTCTTTCCCTTGACCAGCACGGTGGCGGACATCCGCAACCGGCTCACTGGACCTCAGCGTTAGGCGGGCGGCTGACGCAGGCCTTCTTCTCTGCCCATTCAGATCGTTTCTGCTATTCGTTTGGACCCATTACCCCGCTCCGGAGGCAAGCGCTCTATCCAACTGAGCTACGGACCCGTGATGACCTCCGGTACCATAGTCTGCTCAGTGCTCCCGAGACGGCTAGGCTGTTCCGTTGGCCGCCCCGGAGAGCATTCGCGCGACCGCATCTAGAAGCGCGTCAGGTGCCACCGGCTTTACCAGGAACGGCTGCTGCCGTCCCTGCTGGTCCTGGGGGATATCCCCTTCGAGGGAGTGCCCCGATATCCAGATAACGGGAACATCGGCGTACCGCTGGGCCATTTTCTCCACCAGTTTCCCTCCACCTGTCTCCGGCATGACGAGATCGGTGATCACCAGGTCGATCCCTCCGCCTATCTCGTCCAGCATACGCAGGGCTTCCTTCCCGTTCCTCGCCCCAAACACCTCGTATCCCTCCGCCTGGAGAGTCCGGGATACGACCACCCGAACCGCGTCCTCGTCGTCCACCACCAGAATTCGGCCCCGAGATCGGCCTCGGCTCTGCTGCGGCACCCCCGGTGGGCTGGCTGGCGCGGGCTCGCCGGTGAGCGGGAGCAGGATCTTGATGGTGGTACCCTTGCCCACCGTGCTCTCCACCTGAATGTGTCCGCCGCTCTGAGACACTACCCCCTCGACGGTGGCCAGTCCCAGCCCAGTGCCCAGGCCAACCGCCTTGGTGGTGTAAAAGGGCTCGAAGATGTGGGGCAGCTGCTCGGGCGGAATACCCTGTCCCGTATCGGTTACCGCCAGCATCGCGTAGGCCCCTGGCTCGACAGCTGATTGACGCTTGTCGAAGACGTGATGGGGACTCACCTCCTGCGTCTCGGTCCGCAGCATGATGCGGCCACCCTCCGGCATGGCATCACGGGCGTTGATGACCAGATTGAGCACCACCTGCACCAACTGGGCCCGGTCGACCCGGACCCATTTGGGTCCCGCCCCGAGCACGAGCTCGATCGGCGTGCTGCTTCCGATCAGCCGCTGCAGCATGGGGCGGGTATCCTGGACCGCCGCATTGAGGTCGAGGGTCTCCGGGCTCAGCACCTGCTGCCGGGCAAAGGCGAGCAGCTGCCGGGTAAGGCTGGCCATTCGCTCCGCGGTCTTCTGCAGCTCGATGAGGTCGGCCCGGGAGGACGGGCTGAGCCCCGGGTCCCGGGCGATGAAGTGGGCGAACCCGCTCACTGCGTACAACTGATTATTGAAGTCGTGGGCCAGCCCGCCGGCCAGCGCGCCGATCGCTTCCATCTTCGAGGCCTGGCGCAACGCCTCTTCGGCTCGCTTACTCTCGGTGATGTCGCGCTGAATGGACGAAGCCCCGACCACGGTTCCAGTACTATCGCGAATGGGCGACAGGGTGAGCGCCACGTCGATCAGGCTGCCGTCACTCCGGCGCCGCGTGGTTTCGTAGTGGGCAACGTGTTCTCCTCGAGAGACCCGCTCGAGAATTGCCCGTTCTTCATGCTCTAGCTCATCGGGAACGATCCGATAGATCGACCGGCCCACCATTTCGCGGGCCGGAATGCCGTACATCCGCTCGGCTGCGGCGTTCCAGTCGAGGACTGTTCCGTCCAGCTTCTTGCTGATGATGGCGTCGTGCGAGGAGCGTACAATGGCAACCAGCCGCGACGAGGTCTCCTCGGCAATCCTGCGTTGGCTGACGTCCCGCTTGATGGAGGAAGCCCCCACCACAGTCCCCGACGCATCCCGAATCGGGGAGATCGTGAGGTCTACCGGAAACCGGGTTCCGTCCTTTCGGAGCCGCGTCGTCTCGAAGTGCTCCACTGGCTCTCCCCTCGAGATGCGTCGGAGGACCATCCACTCCTCCTCATGGAGCTCAGGGGGGATGAGCTTGAAGATGGAACTCCCCACCATTTCGTCCGTCGAGTAGCCGAAGATGCGCTCCGCGGCCGGATTCCAGGTGAGAACCACTCCGTCCAGCCGCTTGCTTACGATGGCATCTTCCGATGACTGCACGATGGCGGCCAGCCGGGCTGCCTCGAGAAAAGCATCGTTTTCTGGTGACTTGCGTCCGAACATGGACAATGGCGGGCTCCAGCAAATCAGGTATCCGGCGCGCCCAGTGGGGCGCAGCTACCTCACGATGCACGGGCTAGTCGACCAGCGCAACCTCGCGGGGAGTGGTGGGAACAGGATGGGGCTGTTGGGGTCTCCAAAGGAGCTCTCCGTCCAGGTGGTCGGGTATCGGAACCCCGAGCCAGTGGAGCATGGAGGGAAACAGGTCGGCGGTGCGAAGCGGTGGTGCGGGAGCCGGTACGCTGGACCAGATCGGCGTCTGCATGTGCGCCCGGATCAGACTGCCGTGTCCCTCCCGATGCTCGGGGATCTCGAAGCGGTCACGGAAATCGTAGCCCTCGTTTGCGATGAGCAGCAGATCGCCCGACCGGTGGCTCCGAAACTGATCTAGGAGCTGGAAAGGCGCGTCTGGATAGGGGCTGTTCCAAGTCCTTTCCAGCCAATCCCGGGCGGATCCGCACCAGGCACCCCCGAGACGTAGGGGGTCGCCGAACGTCGGCTCGTACGCGATCTGATCGCCTCTCGGGCGGAGCAAGGCGGAGCCGTGGGCGCTGCCAACCCAGATTCCTCCCGCCTCGGACTCCGCCGCCAGCAGGGCCACTGCAGGCTCCCGTAACAGGGCAGCCACGAGGTCACGTCCCCCGTCGAAGCTTCCTGGACCCCGCAAGCGCTCGATCGGCCAACGCTGCGGCCTCGCCACCGTCGGCTCGGCATACACCATGGCCGAGCCGTTGCCTGCCACCATCACCGCTGCTCGGGGATTCCGCTCCCAGAGTACCGGGTGGGCCAGGGTAGGGACCCCGTGGGCGCGCAGCCACTCCGCCAGGTCCAGATGGGTATGGACCGGCGTGGCGCCATGGTCGCTGACCAGGAGAATGAGGCTCTTGGCCAGCTCCCCCTGCTGCTGCAACCGACGCCGGAGCCCGCCTACGGTGGCGTCCACCCGCCTGAGCGCCCGGTGCACCTTCGCCGAATTGTGCCCCGACTGATGGGTATAGCCATCGACCGCCGGAAACTGGGCGAACACGAACTTCCAGTCTCCCTCCGCAGCTCGAAGGAGATGGCGGGAGACGGCGTCGTCCGACGGCTGGTGCCACATCGCCATGTGAGCCACGGTTCCCCAGATCTGCCGCTCCAAACGGGAGGGGTCCCGGTCCCGAGTCAGGCCCCGAGCGACCGGGGTAAAGATGCCAATACTCTCGGGGATCAGCTCGAAGATGGTGCGCACCTCGGCCCGGATGTCCCGGTCCAGCATCGGGGACTGATAACCACAGTAGCTCCGTAGGGCCGCTCGGTCGCGCCACCAGCGTCCGGTGTAGGCGGCGCGGTCGAGCCAGCGGATTGACGGAATGTCGCATTGGCCCGGTGTGCAGCCGGTGAGAAACGGCAGGTAGGACACGCTCGTTGTTGAGGGGAACCCGGTGATCGCGATCGATCTGCCACCGGAGGCCAGCATGGCACTCAGGTGGGGAAGTTCACCGGCCGACAGCCGGGCATCCGCCACATCGGGACGGAGCCCATCGACCAGCAGAAGGAAACAGCGATTCATGCTTCCTCGGTCGCCACCGCCCGGCACGGACCGACGCGTTCCAGCCCAGCTCGATTCATTCGCTTCCCTTCCCGTATCCCGAGAACAAGCACCACAATACTAAACAGTGCGATCCAGCGTCCAGGGATCGGCAAGGCTACACCGAGGCCGCACAGCAGTATGTAGCGAGCGCCTCGGCCGAGCACCACCGAAAGCTGATACTTCCAGAGAGGATACCCGGCGAGCACGGCAAGGAAGCGCATGGGATAGTGTGGAACGATGGGGAGTACACAGGTCACGACCAGGGACCAGAAGGGAGCTTTCCGGTACCAGCGCAGGGACCACTGGGTGGCCCGATGGTCGCGGAAGCCCCTGGTCCCGTCACGCCTCAGCAGCCGGGAAAGCAGCTCCATGTTCCAGGCTTCGACCAGCACGGTTGCAGCGACCCCGATCGAAACGATCAGCCACAGAGGATGCCGGCCGCCCAGATAGATCAGCGCACCATCATAGGGCAACGGCGCCAGGGAGTTGCCGGCAAAGGTATAGGGCACCAGGTAGAA
>DASRIN010000622.1:0-4464 GCA_035649975.1 Gemmatimonadales bacterium | reverse complement strand
GAGGAGTCATTGCGAGGACGGGTAGCGTCCGAAGCAATCTCGTAGCCACTGGTTGGAGCTGGGTTATCCTATGGGCGATGCTGGTCGCCCTCGCCCTGGTTACCCGCCCGCTGCTCCCCATCGATGAGACCCGTTACCTATCGGTGGCCTGGGAGATGTGGAACCGGGGCGACTGGCTGGTCCCCTACCTGAACGGCAGTCCCTATAGCGACAAGCCGCCGCTGCTCTTCTGGGGCATGCTCCTGGGCTGGCGCGTCTTCGGCGTCAACCAGTGGTGGCCTCGGCTCCTTCCACCGCTCTTCGGCCTGATCAGTGTCGTTCTCCTCGCAAGACTGGCTCGTCGCTTATCGGCGGACGTACCCGACGCCGGGGATCGGCCGCTGCCGTTCCTGAGCGGAGCAATCTGGGTCACCTACTCCACGCTGGTGCTCTTCGACACCTTACTCACGGCGTGCGTGCTGCTGGCCCTCACCGGCCTGGTGGACGCCTGGAGGGGACGGGCCAGCCGAGGCTGGGGCGCGTATGCTGCGGGGGTTGGTCTCGGACTCTTGACCAAGGGACCGGTGCTCCTGGTCCATGTCCTCCCCGCCGCCCTGCTGGCTCCCTGGTGGTCCCAGGGTTCCGTTCACCCGACCGAGCGTCTCGCCCGGTGGCGGCGCTGGTATCTCGCTCTGCTTCTAGCGGTCGCGCTCGGCGCGGCGCTCGCACTCGCCTGGGCCCTGGCGGCAGGCGCCCGCGGAGGCCCAGCGTATCGCAGCGCGATACTGTGGGACCAGACTGCCGGGCGGGTCAGCCACTCCTTCGCTCATCGGCGCCCGTGGTGGTGGTATTTCCAGCTCTTTCCGTTGCTCCTGTTTCCCTGGACCCTGTGGCCCGCCTGGTGGCGCTCGTTGGCGGGACGGTTCCGCCGGCCCCAGGAGCTCTCGGCGCGATTCGCCCTCGCCTGGGTGGTGCCCGGCTGGATTATCCTCTCGCTGATCAGCGGCAAGCAGGTTCACTACCTGATCCCGCTGCTGCCCGGGTTCGCGCTTCTGGCTGTCGGCGCGGGGCGGCAGGCGGTGGGGCTGAGCCTGGTGACCCCCGCGCTTCTGATCCTGGCGCACATTGGGGGCAGGAACACTCTTACCCGGTACGATCTGCGGCCGACGGCTCGGGCTCTCAGCCAGGCGGAGAGCTCCGGCCGCCCCATGGCATACGTGGGTCACTATTCGGGTGAATTTCACTTCCTGGGCCGCCTGCGTCATCCGATCGACCCGATCACTCAGCCGCAGCTCTCCAGCTGGACCGCCCAGCATCCGTCAGGAGTGGTGATCCGCCAGGCGCCATCTCCGTCCGACACGGCGGGGGCGATCTTCCACCAGCGGTATCGCGATCAGCGGTCTCGCGACGGGGTCCTCGGAATCTGGGAGGCTCGCGTCCTTGCGAAGGGCCCTTGACTCTCGGAGCCACCTTCTTATCCTGAGGGTTCTGCCTCAGATGCGTAGAAGCTCCGCGCAGCATGTTGGTCGCCCAGGCGCGGGGTGGAGCAAATCGCGAAACCGGCTGAGCGTGGTACTGCTCCGCCGGTTTTTGATTTTTCCACATCGTCGGCGACGGGCCGACTGGTGAGCTGGTTGACGAACTTTGAACTGGAGGAAGCCATGTACGCGACCATTCGGCGGTACTCAATCAAGACTGGAGTGACCCAGCAGACCGTGGACGAATTCAAGCGTCGAATTGAGGAAAAGTTCGTCCCCACTATTCAGGACATCCGGGGCTTCCATACCTACGCTGTCCTGAGCACGGGCAACAAGGAGCTCCTCTCCATCAGCGTCTTCGAGGACCGCCAGGGGGCGGCCGAATCCACCCGCAAGGCGGCGGAGTTCGTGCAGAAGGATCCCCTCAAGGATCAGTTCAGCAAGCCTGAGGTGATCGAGGGCGACCTCTTGCTGTTGAAAGAGGCGGGCGTCGGAATCCGCTAGTCTCGCCAGACCGTAGAGAACAGGAGAGCCGGGCGACCAGATCGTCCGGCTCTCTTATTTGAGGGTTCTTAGAACGATCGGTTGATCTCGTCGAAGCTCACGGCCCGCCCCAGTCCGGTGAACGTCCCCTTGCTCGCGATCTCGTTCGCCGCCTGGAGGAAGCCGGTCCATGCCGTCCGGGCCAGCGCCCCGCCCACGCTGATTCTTCGCACCCCCAGTGCAGCCAGCTCCGCCACCGTGATGAAGTCGCCCCCGACCAGCACGTTGACCGGCTTGGGCGACACCGCGCGGACTACAGCCGAAATCTCTTCCCGGTTGCGGATCCCCGGCGCGTAGAGACAGTCGGCGCCGGCCCCTGCGTACGCGGTGAGCCGCCGGATGGTCTCGGCCAGATCCGGCCGACCGACGATAAACCCCTCGGAGCGCCCGGTGAGCAGGATCCCGGTCCCGCTCCGGTCGATCGACTGGCGGGCGGCCCGGATCCGCTCGACCGAGAGCTCGAAGTCGAAGAGCGGCCTGGAGGGGTCGCCGGTCGAGTCCTCGATCGAGATTCCGGAGATCTCGGTGGCCGTGGCGGCGGTCACGTTGGCCGCGACGCCGGCCGGCTCGACCGCGAAACCGCCCTCGAAGTCGGCGTTCACCGGCACCTCGACTCCGGCCGCGATGGCGTGGATGTGGGCCAGTGCCTCGCCCAGGGTGACCCGGTTATCCCGCCGGCCCAGGGACCAGGCGAAGCCCGAGCTAGTGGTGGCCAGGGCGGGAAAGCCCAGCCGGACAAGGGTTCGGGCACTGCCCAGGTCCCAGGGATTGGGGATGACGAAGCAGCCGGAGTGGTGTAGCTCACGGAAGCTTCTGCGTCTGTCGGCTATGGTATTCATACACCGCAAGATACATGTGGTCTTGACGCTCGCTTGACTCCCCAGGACTACCCTAGGGGCAAAGCTTTGGGGGAGATGGCAATGCGGATTATGGCCCTGGTTTTCTCATTCACGGTGACGCTCTCGCTGACGGCCCTGGCCCTGACCTACGTGCCGGCGTATGTGGGACAGAGTCGGATCTACGTGCAGGGTTCCGAAGACTCCACCTCGGTTCACCAGGCTTACCACAGCTACGGCTCGTCGGACAGCGCTAGCCGGGACAGCGCCCCAGCCAGCCCCGAACCCGATCCTTATCATCAGCGCTACTACAGCGCGACCGAAGGCTGGACCTACTACACCCTTCCTGCACCGGTTGACTCCTTCCCGGATCTGAGTTCACTGCCCGAATCGCGCCAGTAGCCTCGCAATCACTGGCTCCGGATCGTAAGGTTAAGCCAGCGAAGGAGGGCTCATGCGAGGCTCCCGGGTTTTCTACCTGGCGATGGTGGTCGTTCTCAGCACCGGAGCAACAGGCGGTCCCACCGCCCCTCACCGATCGGGATACCGGGTCAAATCCCTCAAGGTCACCACCCTCTCGACCATGCTCGCCGACCAGGGGACCGGCGAGTGGGGCTTCGCTGCACTGGTGGAAGTCGACGGCCGGCGCATTCTCTTCGACACCGGCATGCGCCCCGAGACCGTGCTACAGAACGCCCGCGAGCTCGGCATCGATCTCTCCGGTGTCACCGATGTAATCCTCAGTCATCATCACGGCGATCACACCGGCGGGCTGGTGACTCTGCGGCGGGAGCTGTCCGGCAAGACACCCGCCGCGCTCTCCCGGGTTCACGTGGCACCGGGAATCTTTTCCAGCCGCCGCCGGCCCGGCCAGCAGGGTGAGGCCAATCCTACGATCGCCTTCAAGTCAGAGATCGAGGCCTCCGGGGCGACATTCGTCGAGCACCGCTCGGCTGAGGAGATCTATCCCGGCGTCTGGCTCACCGGCCCGATTCCTCGCCCCCACCCGGAGCGAAACTGGGGTCCGCCGGCAAGCCTGGTGACCAACGGCGGTCTGGTCGCCGACTCCATTCCCGAGGACATGGCGCTGATCATCAATACCGATCGGGGGATGGTCGTGATCGTCGGGTGTGGCCACGCCGGCACCATCAACACCGTCGAGTATGGCCGCAAGATGCTCGGGCCCGAGCCGGTGTACGCCCTGATCGGCGGGCTTCATCTCTTCGCGGCCACCGACTCCGCCCTGGCCTGGACCGCCGGCCGGCTGCGACAGACCAAGCTCAGCTACTTACTCGGCGGGCACTGCACCGGTATCGAAGCGGTGTACCGGATCCGGGAGCTGGCGGCGCTGGGCCGGAAGCGAGCGGTGGTGGCCGCGGTGGGATCGTCCTTCGATGCGAGGAAGGGCATCGACCCACTGATGTTGGCGCAGTGACCGGTCAGGCAGTTCTCGCCGCAACCCTGGCACTTGTTGCGCTGGGGATTCCGGTCGCTGCGCAGTCCCCGGTTCAGACCGACACCGGCCTCGCGGTCCCCATGCGCGACGGCGTCGTCCTCCGCGCCGACCTCTACCGTCCGCCCGGCGACGGGCGATTTCCAGTGCTGGTGCACCGCACGCCGTACAGCCG
>DASRIN010000621.1:0-3252 GCA_035649975.1 Gemmatimonadales bacterium | reverse complement strand
GCATCGTCATGCTGAATCTCGGTGGTCCGGCCACCCTCGATGATGTGCAGCCCTTCCTGCTCGAGCTCTTTGCCGACCGGGAGATCATTCAGCTGCCATTCCAGCGGTGGCTCGGTCCCTTCATCGCCCGCCGCAGAACCCCGAAGGTGCGGAGGCTCTACGCCAACATCGGTGGAGGATCACCCATCCTTCGGCATACCGAGGCGCAGGGCCGCGGGATGATTGCCCGACTCAACCGCCTGGCTCCCGAAACCGCGCCGCACAAATTTTACGTAGCCTTTAGGTACACCCGTCCCACCAGTGACGATGCCCTGCGCGCCATGCGGGCTGATGGAATCGAGCGGGCAATCGCCTTCACCCAGTACCCCCAATTCTCCTGCAGTACCACCGGCTCCAGCCTGAACGAGTTATGGCGCGCCGCGGACCGAACCGGGCTCCGGGATGCCTTCCGCTGGAGCATTGTGGATCGCTGGCCGGTACATCCCGGATTCATCGAAGCGATGACCGAGACGGTGCGGGAGGGTCTTCAGCAGTTCGAGCCGGCGGATCGCGACCGGGTCGTGATCCTGTTCAGTGCCCATTCCTTGCCGCTGGATGTGATCGACCGAGGGGACTCTTATCCCCAGGAGGTAGGCGCCAGCGTGCAACGGGTCGTCGAATCCCTCGGGGGGTCCAACCCGTACCTCCTGGCCTATCAGTCAGATGTGGGACCAGTGCGATGGCTGGGGCCCAGCACCGAACAGGTGATTCGCCGGCTGGGGACGAGGGGACACAAGCATCTGCTGGTGGTCCCTATTGCCTTCACCAGTGATCATATCGAAACCTTGTCCGAGCTTGACCGGGAGTATGGAGAGGTAGCCCATGAGGCGGGCGTCACCCATTACGTGCGTGCTCCCGCCTTGAACGACCGGGCGCGCTTCCTGGATGCGTTAGCCGAAATAGTGCGGGACCATCTTCGGGCTGGAGTACCCTACAGCAGCCAGTATCCGCTGCGTTGCGCCGGCTGCAGCAATCCGCAATGTAGGAATGTTTTGAATCCGGTTGGCAGCAGTCGCCAGTCGCCAGTCGCCCGTCCCCAGTCGTGAGTTGCTAGTGATCTGGTGTCCCGTTACCGCTGGCCCTTGACCCCTGACCGATCTCGAGAATGGAGACTGGCGACTGGACCTCCGCTCTGAGACTTCGACTCACCGGGTACAGCACCCGTCGAACCAGGCGTTCGGCCATCTGCCTCACCACCTCTTGTTCGCTCTGAGAAAGAGACTCCAGCTGGGACAGAGCTCGCGCCGACTCCTCCTCCGCCATCTCGAGGCTGAGCCGGTGCAGGTCCGCAAGTTGAGGTGCGGCCAGGCGGCTCCGGAGGCCCAGCGCTAGCCTCAGCAGCTCGTCTTCCACGATCGCCTCTGCCTCCGCCAATGCTGCTGTGGCCACACCGGCCGTGGGACAGCAGAGCCGCTGCAGGTCGTCCAGGTCAAGTAGCTCGATGCCTCTGATCCTCCGGGATGTTGGCTCGACATTGCGCGGCACGGCGAGGTCCATCACCAGCAGGGGGCGCCCACTTCGTACCCGAGCAGCCTCCTCCAGCCGGTCGTCAGTGATGACCGGACGAGCGGATGCGGTTGCGACCAGCAGCAGATCAGCGGTTTGCAGCCCTCGATCCAGCTCCTCCCATGCCTCGGCCTCGGCACCCCAGGCCCGGGCTAGAGTCCGTGCTTTCTCAACATGCCGATTTACCAGCGTGACTCGAGAGGCACCCTGATCCCGAAGTGCCCGCAGCACCCCTTCCGCCGCTTCTCCGGCGCCAAGCACGACTACCTCCCGGCCCCGATACCCTCCCAATTGCTGTCGGCCGAGCTCAACCGCGGCTGAACTCACCGAAGCTGGATGGCGGCCGACCAGGGTCTCCCGGCGGACCCGTCTCCCGGCAGAGAGGGCGGTCGAGAATATGAGTTCCAGGTCGCGATTGGTCGTGCCCGTCAACCGGGCCTCCTCATAAGCCCGACGAATCTGACCCAGGATCTCGCGTTCACCTAGGATTTGTGAGTCCAGGCCTGCACTGACAAGGAAAAGGTGCCGAGCCGCGGCCATGCCGTGGTAGCGGTGGAGTGGAATACTCAGATCGCTTCCTCTGACCTGAGCCAGCTCCAGGAATCTGGCCTCGCCATCCTCAGTCCCCCACCAGTAGAGCTCGCAGCGATTACAGGTAGAGAGGAGCAGGGCGGTCGTTTCCTGCTGCCGGAATTGCTCCAGAGCCGAGGCAATTTGGGCAGGGGAGAACGCGAACCGCTCCCGCTCCTCAACCGGGGATGTATGGTGGCTTACACCAACGACATGGAAGGATGGGATCGGCGGCACGCTCAAGGGTATGGGCGGGCTGGTTGCCTCACAATCCGCGTTGCCCCGGAGGGAAGCTCCGTAACCCTACGGAGAAAAACAAACCCCCCGGCAGTGTTCCGCCGGGGGGCGAATGTTTCGAACCCAGTCCTAACGCCTGCTCTTCGCGGCGGAGCCCTCCTCTTCGGCATCACGCGAGCCATTGCCGCCTTCCGCTCGCTGTGATGTCCCGCTGGTCCCCCGCTGAGACTGCGCCCCAGTCCGGACCTGGGTCGAGCCCGAGGCAGAGGTGCTGACCCGAATCTCCCTTGGCTTGGCTCGCTCCGCCCTAGGAATGGTCACCAACAGGACGCCATTCTCGTAGCGGGCCTCGATCTGGTCAGGATCAACAGTGTTCGGCAGTGCGAAGGTCCGCTCGAACATGCCATACGTGCGTTCGAACCGATGCACCCGCTCGTTGTTCTCTTCCGACTGCTGCTTCTTCTCGCCTCGAATCGTCAGGACATTGTTCTCCAGAGAGAGGCGGACATCGGATGGATCGACTCCGGGAAGCTCCATGGAGATGCGGAGCGTGTTCTCGCTCTCCGACACATCAGTGGGAGCAAACCAGGTCGAGGTGATCACATTGCCCTGCTCTGAAAACGGCAGGCCCGAAAAGGCCTCGTCCAAAATCCGGTTCAGCCTCTGCAATCCGAAGAGGCTGGGCTCGCGATAGCGGGAAATCGCCATGTTCATTCCTCCTTCTTGGCAGCCACCCCTAGAGGGGTGGGGTGGAACTGGTCTGATGTGGGTCCCGGCAACCTCCGAGACGCCGCGACCGGCTTGAAAGCAGGCCCCATGCCACGCCGAAGGCTTCGATGGCGCCAATTTGACAGATGTTGCTCGGTCAGCGGCAGAGCAGTAGGTGTTCTGGCAGTTCGG
>DASRIN010000620.1:0-3364 GCA_035649975.1 Gemmatimonadales bacterium | reverse complement strand
GTTCGCCTGAAGGGCAGCGATCGGCTCTGGGCTGGGGGAAAAGTGACTATCGATCGCAGCGACTTCTCCGCCCGCGGTGACTCGCTCCGGCTCGACACCGGGAAGGGGAGTGACGGAACCCTGGTCGGGGGCAATCCCGTGATGCGGGGACTGGGCCGGGACAGCTTCAACCTGACCGGACGCCGCCTGGACATGAGGCTGAACCAGCGGGAGCTCACCTACGTGACTGCCAAGAGCAACGGCCATGCCATAAGCAAGGAGTGGGACTTGGTTGCCGATACTATTGGTCTTGACATCAAGAATCGGCACCTGGAGCAGACCCTGGCCTGGGGAGACTCGGTCCGCCCCTATGCCAACTCACCCTCCTATGCCATGCGCGCCGACTCGCTGGCACTGGACACCCCCGGTCAGCAGCTCAAGGAAGTGCGTGGTTTCGGAAGGGCGTGGCTGGGCGGAACCATCGACCTCCGGACCAAGCAGCGGGACTGGATGCGGGGCGATACCGTGGTTGCGCAATTCATCCAGCGCGACTCCGCCGGCACCCGGCGCGCCGCCCTGAACCGCATTGTAGCTCGAAAGGGAGCCCAATCCTTCCATCTGGATCCCAGTCCCCGGTTCCCGGAGCGGCCCTCGATCAACTACGCTAGGGGCGACGTGATCATCATGACCATGAAGCATGGTGTCCGAACCGGAGTGGATCGGGTGGATGTGCGGGGACAGGTGGAAGGCGTCCAGCTAGAGGCGACGGATGCCCGCCCGGCCGGCGACAGTCTCGCCCCCGGTCGGGACAGTCTAACCCGGGGCCAAGGCAGCTGATGACCGCGCCAGAGTGGGTGTCTGCACTCGGGGATCGCGATCCCTCGGTCCCCATCGGCCTGGCTGCCATCGTCCGTGCCGCGGGCCCCACGGACAGCATCGCCTTCACCGATCTGGTGCACAGCTACCGGGAAGCCTACCTCGCCTGCTATCAACAGATAGGCGAAGCCGATCAGGAGGTCTCGGGCGACGAGGTCAGGCACCATCTGACCGACTCGGTTCTTCCTCGTCTTGCCACTGAAGGCTGGATTCTGGATACTGCTCAGGGCTACTGGCAGGCCGTCCGGCCCCGGGTAGCGTGGTGGGGACCCGCGCCGGAGGAGAGGCAGACCGTGTACGACGCGCTGCTTGGGTCGGCCCGGCGGGCGGTGCAGCGCGCCAGATCTTACACCAAAAAGCGCACCAAGGCCAGCCTTCTCGAGGGTCTGGATCTACGGAAGAGCTTCAAGGGCCGGCCGGTAGTCGACCACGTCAGCGTCAGAGTGGAGCAGGGAGAGATCGTGGGGCTCCTGGGCCCCAATGGGGCGGGGAAGACCACGACCTTCTACCTTATTACCGGCCTCATCCTGCCGGATGAGGGCCGGGTCCTGCTGGACGGAGTGGAGTTGACCGATGCTCCCATGTATCAGCGGGCTCGGAGCGGCATCGGCTACCTGGCCCAGGAGCCGTCGGTCTTCCGGCGGATGACGGTGGAAGAGAACATTCTCGCCATCCTGGAAACCCGCCCGCTCCGGCGCGATGAGCGCCAGCGTCAGCTGGATCGCATGCTGGATGAGCTCTCGATCAAGCACCTGAGGAAGAACAAAGCCTATTCGCTGAGCGGGGGAGAGCGCCGCCGGCTGGAGATTACCCGGGCCCTGGTGTCCGATCCCAAGTTCATGCTGCTGGACGAGCCGTTCGCTGGGGTGGACCCGATTGCGGTACACGATATCCAGACCATCGTGGCGGGTCTCAGACATCGCGGGATTGGGGTCCTGATCACGGATCACAACGTAGAGCAGACACTCGACATTGTAGACCGGGCTTACATCATGTTCGAAGGCAAAGTGCAGGCCTCCGGCACCGTGCGCGAGCTGGTCTATGATGACCGGGTCGCCCAGCTATACCTTGGCCCCACCCTTACCGCCCGGCTTCGCGCCCGGCTCGAGGCCGTGGCATGAGAACCGGCCTTTCCCAGCACACCAGTCTGCGCCAGGAGCTGCGGGTCAACCCGCGGCTCTACCAGGCCATGGACATGCTCTACATGCCCATGATGGATCTTCAGCAGCACTTGAAACAGGAGCTCCTGGCCAATCCGTTCCTGGAGCTGCTGGAGCCGGAAGACGAGACCACCGAGCAGCCGGCGGCTGAAGAGCAAAAGGAGCAGAAAGAAAAGGAAGAGGAGGTGGACTGGGAGGAGATCCTGCTCAATGGGTTCGAGGTGGGAGGAACCCGCGAGCAGTACGAGCAGCTAGAGTACACCGAGCCGGTCACGGTGGAAACCAGAAACCTGATCGATCATCTGCGCGAACAGCTGCAGATGCTGATTCTTACCCCGCGGCAGCTGCTCCTGGCGGAGGAGTTCCTCGGCAATATCAACGAGGAAGGCTATCTGGCGGCTTCATTGGAAGAGATTCTCGGGTCGGTGAATCAGTTGATGGCTGGGCATGTTGAAAAGGAGGCACAGGACGAAGTGGACGGGGAGGATGGAGAGGAAAGCCTGGATGATTTCGGAATGGCCGTAGCACCTGCTGCCTTCACGGCTCCCGCGCAATCCACTCTCAGTGCCTCGTCAGCGGTGACCTCTCCGTCTTCTCCGTCCTCTCCGCCTTTCTACACCCTGCAGGAAGCGGAGGACATGCTGGCAATCATCCAGCGGCTGGATCCATCCGGCACCGGCGCTCGCGACCTCCGCGAGTGTCTGCTGATCCAGCTGGTGGAGCTGGGCGACACCAATTCGCTGACCTACCGCCTGGTCTCCGAGGCTTTCCCCGACCTGATCGCACACCGCTGGAACGATCTGGCCAAGCGCTTCGGCGTCGAGCCCGCCGCCGTCCAGGCCGCGGCCGACCAGCTCTCCCGGCTCGATCCCAAGCCGGGGCTCAAGTACTCCGAGCAGAGCGACGGGTACATCATTCCCGATCTCATTGTCGAAAAGATCGGGGGCCGCTATCAGGTGTTCCTGAACGACACCGGCATGCCGCGGCTCCGGCTCAGCCGCTCCTATCAGGAGATCGCGCGGGACAAGAAGAAGATGACCCCGGAAAACCGGGAGTTCATCGCCTCCAAGATGAATAGCGCGAACTGGATGATCCAGGCCATCGAGCAGCGTCGCCAGACGATGCTCAAGGTGATGAATTTTATTGTCGACCGGCAGCGGGATTTCTTCGAGAAGGGAATCGAGTACCTCAAGCCGCTCACTTTGCGTGAGGTGGCCGAAGTGATCAACATGCACGAGTCCACCGTGAGCCGGGTGACCAACGAGAAGTACGTGCAGACCCCGCGCGGCGTGCTGCCGCTCAAGTTCTTCTTCTCCAGCGCCCTGTCCACCGCATCAGGGGAGGATGCG
>DASRIN010000619.1:0-3115 GCA_035649975.1 Gemmatimonadales bacterium | reverse complement strand
ATCCAGGCGGTGCTGTCACCCGATCGTACCCGCGTAGTGTTCAGCTCCAATCGAAACGGCAACTTCGACCTGTACCTGGTGGACCCCGACGGCGGCCGCTTGCGCCGCCTTACCAGCGGTCCGGGCAATGAAGGCGAGCCGGCCTGGACCCCCGACGGCAACCGGATCGTCTACACTGCGACCAGCGGCACCAACACGCATATAGCCATCATGGGCAGCGACGGGAGTGAGAACCGGCAGCTGACCATCGCATCGGGAGGCAATCACTCTCCCACGGTGGCTCCCGACGGCCGCGCGATAGTGTTCGTCTCCGCCCGGGATGGGAATCACGCGATCTACACCATGGGACTGGACGGCACTGGACAGCGGAGACTCACCCGGGGCTCTGCCCGGGAAACCAGCCCCCGATACGGCCGCAATGGCGACCTGTTCTTTGTTCTGGAGCGAGGCGGGAGTTCGCGTGGATCACGGATCATGCGGATGCCTGCCGCCAGCGGATCGCCCTCCCAGGTTCTCCAGACCGAAGATCCGGTAGCCGCTATCGCCGTGTCACGGGGTGGCGACCGTCTGGCCTACCTCACCAGCAGAATCAGGGATGCTGCCAAGGGGCGGTACGAGTTCGGGCTAGTCTTCCAGCCGCTCCAGAGCGGTAGTCCTCCGACGAATGTGCCGCTCCAACCAGGCGAGCAGATCTCCAGCCCTTCGTTTTGACCCAATGACAACATGAAGGCTTTGACCCTGACGGCGGTGGGTGGCCGAGACCACCTCCGGGTACAGGAGTTGCCGGAGCCAGCCATCGAATCGCTTGGGGACGTGCTCGTTCGCGTTCACGCCATGGCGCTCAACCGGCTCGATCTGTTGGTTGCCGAAGGGCTCCCCGGGGCCAACTACAGCTTTCCCCACGTGGTAGGCTGCGATGGAGCCGGAACCGTGGTCGAAGTCGGCGCCTCGGTGACGGGGCTGAAGCCGGGTGACCGGGTGATGATCAACCCCACCATCTCCTGCCGCAGTTGTCCATGGTGCTTGCAAGGCGAGGATTCGCTCTGCGGAAGTCTCCAGGTCCTGGGGGAGCACCGGTCCGGGACGGCCAGAGAATATCTGGTGCTCCCGGGTGACAATCTGGCTCGGGTGCCCGATTCCATGCCCTGGCCCCAGGCAGCCGCGTTTTCGCTGGCGACGCTCACGGCCTGGCGCATGCTGACGACACGGGGCCAGGTCCGGGCCGGGGAGACGGTCCTGATCTGGGGCATCGGGGGAGGGGTCTCGATGGCGGCCCTCCAGGTTGCCCGGCACCTCGGCGCCCGGACGATCGTCACCAGCGGAACCGACGCCAAGCTGGAGGTGGCCCGGTCCCTCGGTGCCGACGTCGCCCTCAATCACCAGCGGGACGACGTGGTCGCCGAAACCAGGAAGCTCACCGGCGGAATGGGCGCGGACGCGATCGTGGACAGCAATGGAGAGCAGAGCTGGCGGCAGTCACTCCGGGCGCTCCGGCGAGGCGGCCGACTCCTGATCTGCGGGGCGACCACGGGGCCCCATGTTTCCCTGGATCTCCGGCGGCTGTTCTGGCATCAGTGGTCCCTCCTGGGGTCGACACTGGGGAGTCGCCGGGAATACGCCGAGATCGTCCGGCTTGCCGGCGAAGGGAAGCTCTGGCCGGTGGTCGATCGGGTGGTTCCCTGGGATCAGGCGTTCGTCGCGATCGAGCGGCTGGCTCGAGGTGAGCAGGTCGGAAAACTCGTCATCGAGGTTACAGCGTGACCGAGCTTTGGCAGCGGATTCTCATCGGAGCCGAACAGATCGGCAGCGTGGTGCCGGCACTGGTTGGCGCGGCGGTTATCCTGCTCACCGGGTATTTCCTGGCCCGCCAGGTCCAGCGCTGGGCCGACGAGACCCTGAAGCGGCTGAACTTCAATCGAGTGGCCAGCGCCGGCGGGCTGGACGAAGTCGTGGGGCGGACCGGCTCGCGACTCGATCCGGTACGCGCTCTGGCCAAGCTGATCTTCTGGCTGGTAATGCTGGTGGTGATTCTGCTGGCCAGCACGGCGCTCGGCCTCGAAAGCATCAATGAGATGTTCGGCGCCATGCTCGCGTTCATCCCCACCCTGATTGCCGGCATCGTCATTGTCATTCTGGGCATCATCGTGGGCGAGTTCGTTCGCGGACTGATCGTTGCCTCCGCGGGCGGCGTCTCCGGTGTGCCCACAGTCGCCAAGCTGGCCAAGGGTGCGGTCATTGTGATCGCGCTGTTCATGGCGCTGCAGCAGGTCGGGGTGGCGGAAGAGATCGTAACCGCGGCATTCACCCTTATTCTGGGAGCGGCAGCGTTAGCGGTGGGACTGGCATTCGGGTTGGGCAATCGGGAGCTGGCCGGCGAGATCACCCGGAGGTGGTACGAGGAGGGCCAGCGCCAAAACCGCAGAGAAACCGATCGGTTGGAAGTGGTCACTCGCGATGCGCGGGTCGCGAGTCTCGACGACTCCGTGTCGTCCTGAGTCCTTCGGCTAGAGCCGGAATCGCCCTATCGTGCGAGTCTCATCCGCATTCTTCATTGCCGCATAGAGAACGCCATCCGCACCAAAACCGGCCAGTGTTGCACCAGCCGGCAGCGTGACCTCGCGCGTCCACTTTCCTTTTCGATTCCAGACGTCGTAGGTGAGCGGCGCAGTGTCCGAGGTGCGCGGCCGCTGAAGCCACACTTCACCGGACGGTCTGCCAATCGCGTGCTCGAACGGCGGCTTCGTTTCGGCGAAGGGATAGACGATACGAAGGTCCTGCGGCATCCCGAACTGCTTGCCCTGCTGGCGGACCTGAGCCAGTACCCGCTCCTTGTCGGCCTCGGTGACCGGTACTCTGGTATAGGACCTCGGCTCCCCTCGAATCCAGGTTCCGTTCGGTGAACGCCAATCCACCCGGTTCATCCGGGCTCGGGCTACCCAGGCTGTTCCGTCGGGCAGCACACCAAAGAAATCGTTCGGCGCAAAGACCTTGGCCGCCTGCTGAACCTCCTCCCCAAAGATGGCATCGCCATATTCGGGTGAGGACAGCTGGGCCACCGTATCGACCGACTTGCCCGACAGAGGCAGCCGCAGAACCGGGATGCTATCGGGCCGCA
>DASRIN010000618.1:0-8616 GCA_035649975.1 Gemmatimonadales bacterium | reverse complement strand
GGGTCCTTCGAACCGACTTCTTCTACGTGTCGCTCTCGGACGAGGAGGCCACCTCGGCCGGCAACACCCTCACGGTGGGCCAGGACGAGCTTATGCTCCACCCCGAGGTGGGGTATACCCTACTCGCTCGCCCCTGGGGTGGAGTGGATGGCCTGATCGGCGCTCGCTATTGGAACCTGGGAGTGGACCTCGGCGGGCCGGCCCAGGAAGTTTCGGTCGACCGAGACTGGGTGGACGGCACCATGGGCGCCAACTTCCGCTACCAGCCCGGGGAAAAGTGGCGCCTCGTACTCAAGGGCGACGTCGGCGCCGGCGGGTCGGATCTCATCTGGCAGCTCTACGGGGGGGCAGGCTATGACCTCGGCCGCTGTTGTGCGCTGGTTGCCGCCTGGCGCTTCCTCGACGTCGATTACAACAAGGACGCCTTGGTCTACGACGTACAGCTCAGCGGTCCTACCTTCGGGCTAACCCTGCGGTTCTAAGTTCCGACCTGTTCTGCAGTCGCTTCGCTCCGCTTCCGACGTTGTCGCAAACGAGGCCTAGCTCCCGCCAACGAAAGTCCTGCCCTGTTTCCTCATCCGGTCTAATCCGACAATGCGTGCCTTAGTTCACTTCCCCAAGCAGCTCACTGATCTGCCGCGCGAGCTGATCTGCCGCGAACGGCTTGACCAGTAATGGGAATGGCGCGGCTGACGGATTCAGCTGGGGGAAGACGGGGGCATAGCCTGACATGAGCACTACTCTCCTCCAGGGCGACAGAGCCGTGACTTTGCGGGCGAGCTCAAGCCCGCCCATGCCGCCCGGCATTACGATGTCGGTCAAGACGACTTGGACATTATGGGTGCCTGCGAGCCGCTCCAGCGCCTCCTCGCCTGATTGAGCTTCGATGACGCGGTACCCCTCATCGCGGAGCATCCTGGCCGCGATCAAGCGACTCTTCTCGTCATCGTCCACCACCATAATCGTCACGCTGGCCCAAGCGGGGCTGGTTCGGTCCTGCTCCTGGTCGTGCCAAGGGCTGATTCGGAATAGCCCTCCGGTTTGAGCTAGCTCCCACTCGGGGGAGAACTCCGGTTGATGCAGTGTGAGGATAAGCATTTCCGCGACCTCGCTAGGAGGGAGAGCGCCTTAGTGTTGTACCTGGATGGCATCTGAAGCGGGACGCCCGATCTCGAAGCAGCAGCGCTCCCGGTTGTACCGATCGCAGCACTTAGTAACCTGACTGCCGACAAACTCGCCCAATATACTCTCCAGCGCATTGCAGGCCTCCGGGTGCTCGGCAGTCGCCGCCGCCAGCGGGCACCCGTGGCTCCGGATGATATAGAGGCCGTCCTCCTCATCGACCTCGGACAGGCCGCCGAGATCATTCAACAGCGAGCTGGCAGTAATGACGCGCTCCCGCAGCGGCCCCCGAGGAGCCGGTGCGCGTCCGGCCATCGCCCTCCGCCCGACTTCATGCATGATGGCATCGAACTCAGGAGCGGACATGCGCTGCGCCAGCACATGAATGAGCTCGGTCAGGATCGGGATGTAGGCTCGGGAAAAGAGCAGCTCGGCTTGCATGGTGACGCCGTAGGTCCGGGCTGGCTTGCTGGCCCCACGGCGGGTCCCCTTCTGTTCAATCAGGTCATCCCGCTGGAGTGTTGCCAACTGAGCCTGGACCGCGGTCCGCGTGAGTTGGAGAGCCGCGGCCAGCTGGTCCACCGTCATAGGGCCGCGCCGCAACAGCTCCATGATCCGCCCTCCGGTCCCCTCGGCCCGCGGTAGATGCGCCTTCACGGACGCCTCAGGTCAGGCGTGGAGGGAACCCGGGATCGGGGAAGCGATAGATTTGACAGCAAAATCTTGTGTTTCTCTAGACGCTGAAGCATTATAGCAGTAGGCCAAGAGGCGCAGGGCATTACCTAGTCCCCCAAGCTGGTTCGGGCCATGGCGTTAGCTGGATCGCATCGGCCACCCTTGATAGTCTCATGCTGGCTGACCAGCCTGCTCGTGCTGATCGGGATTGCCGGGGCGGGTGGCTGCCGCCGGTTTCCCGAGACAACGGTTAGCAACGATCTCGAGAAGCAAGGGCGGAAGATCTTCCGGGACGACACCTTCGGCAATGAGCCGTTCTGGACCGACACCGCCCGCTTGCATGAGCTCGTCCAGCAGGAGATCCAGCCGCTCGAAGCCCTGAGCCTCGGCCTCAAGGTCGACCAGGACCGGCTCAACCTGCTCTCGTTTCTGTTCAGCAATCCGTTCGGCACCAGTGGCACCAGGAATCTCCTCAAACGGGATGCCGTCGTCGGGATAAAGGCGACGTTCGACGAGAAGGGTCGCATCGCCCGGATCGGCATCACCTGCGCACTCTGCCATTCCACAGTCGACAATGCGCTGCTCCCCGGAATCGGCCATCGGCTCGATGGCTGGCCCAACCGCGACCTGGAGGTCGGGAAAATTCTGGCGAAACTGGCTCACTTCACACCGGAGCAGAAGGCGGTTCTTCAGAAGTGGCCCAAGGGAACCTACGACCCCCGCTTCAACTTCGACGGCAAGAGTACCCCGCTCGTGCTACCTCCCGCTTACGGGCTGGCGGAGGTCAAGAACGAAACCTACACGGCTGAGGGACCCATCTCGTACTGGAACAACTACGTGGCTGTGACCCAGATGCATGGGCAGGGCAACTTTTCCGACCCGCGCCTTGGGGTGAACGTCGTGCACCGGCCAGACCTGGTCACGCCCAAGCTGGCGGCGCTTCGGGCGTATCAGTTCAGCATTCCGGCTCCGCCGCCGCCCGCGGGCAGCTATAGCAAGGGAGCAGCTCGCCGGGGGAGGACCGTATTCGATGCCAACTGTGCCCGCTGTCATGTAAACGGGACCCTCACCGACAACAATGATGGGACGCTCCACGCGCCGTCGGAAACTGGAATGAGCGCAGCCTACGCTGAGCGGACCAGCCAGAAGCGATATCGCACGACCCCGCTTCGTGGCCTGTGGCAGCATCCTCCGTACTTCCACGACGGAAGTGCGAAGACGCTAAAGGACGTCATCGAACATTACGTGAAGACGCTGAATCTCCAGCTGACTGGGAAGCAAAAGGGCGATCTGGAAGAGTACCTGAAATCGCTCTAACCTGTCCTGGGCACGACGAGCGGCTGGGCTGGAGGCAACGGCGATGGACAGGACTCATGGAGGACCATGCGGCGCTGGATTCTGACAGTAACCTGCTTCGGCCTTCTCGCTTCATCGGCACCGCTCCGAGCCCAGAGCCCATTGTCGGTCGGTGTAGGTGGGGGAGTGTCCCTGCCGGAGGGGGAGATCGACGACGACGTAAACCTGGGGTGGCACGCACTGGTGACCGCGGAGCTGGCCTCACCGATGCACCCGTGGGGACTCCGCCTGGACGTCGCGTACAACCGGTTCGAGTTCAGCGAACAGGTGGAAGCTGCCCTCGGCGGAGAAGGCCACGAGACCGCCGGCTCTGCAACCCTCAACCTCCTGTATCGCCTTCCCAAGGTTACCTCGCCCATCCAACCGTATGTCCTGTTGGGCCTGGGCGCCTATCACACCGACTGCTCGTTGGGGTGCGATAGCAGGGTTCGCTACGGCTGGAACTATGGCCTGGGAGCCAAGTTCTATTTTCTGGGGCTGGAGAACTTCCTCGAGATCCGCGGGCACCGAACCAAGAGTCAAAGCCAAGACGTGCACTACTTTCCAGTGACCTTGGGGATCATGTTCTAGCCCAACTTTGCCCTCCTCCCGCCTCTATCGGACCAGGCAGCAAACAGTAAGTTCACCATGACGAGGACGGCCGCCCTCGTCCGTTGTAGCGCACCCCTATCAAAACGACTGTGCGAGGAAGGAGCGACTCATGTGTCGCCGCTGGCTGACCGCCCTCACCCTGGTGGCAGTTGCTGCCTGTGGGGGGGACGATAGCGGTACCGGGCCGGTTGGCTCGCTCAACGTGGGGGGCACCTGGAACATGTCGATCTCGAACATGTCCGGCAGCGGCGCCTCCTGCAGCACCTCGGACCCCATCCGGGCCACTATCCGCCAGACCGGGAGCAGCTTCACCGGGACCTATACCGGCGGCATCCTCAGCTGTCTCACCCCGACCGAATCGTTCTCTACGGCGGTCGGCTCGGGGGCCATCACCAACGGCCAGGTCGGTGGCAGCACCATCAGCTTCGACCTCGGCGCCTACGGCCATCATGATGGGACACTCAGCGGCAATTCCATGTCGGGCAGTGCCGAGTGGACCTACGACTTCGGGCTTCCGCTGAACGAGGTCCCCCTGACGGGAGGCTGGTCGGCGACCAGGTAGCAAGCCGGCAGCGCTTCCATCGCGGCCGACAGCGTTCGCATGGGGACAGTCAGCGACCCCATGTGGATGGTCAGGGTCTCCGTGCCGGCTGACAGCGTTCGGATTTTCCCGGCAGGGTTCCCATTTCGTCCGCCAGCGCTCCCATTTTTCCGGCAGCGTTCCCATTTCGTCCGCCCGGCTTCTCATGCAGCCTGTCAGCGGTTCCGTGCCGCCTGACAGCGACCGCATTTTTCCAGCAGCGTCTCCGTGCGGCTCGCCGGCGATCCCGTGCAGCCCAGCAGCGATTCGATTTTTCTGGCAGCGTTCGCATCGAGACCGCCAGCGTCTCCGTGCCGACCGACAGCGTCTCCATGTGGATTGTCAGCGTCTGCATGTGGATCGTCAGCGACTCCATTGCGACCGCCAGCGACCCCGTGCCGACGATCAGCGTTCAAATTTTCCTGGCAGCGACCGCGTGCCGGCCGCCGACGACTGCATGCAGGCCGCCAGCGACTCCGTGCGGGCTGCCAGCGACCCCGTGCAGCCGGTCGGCCCCGAAGATTTCCCCGCAATGACCCCCAAAGCGAAACCCTCCGGTGCCTGCCCGGAGGGTCATCTGTTTTACTTACCTGCTTACGTCAGCGCGAATAGTACTCGATCACCAGCGAGGCCTCGCACTGCACCGGGATCTGTTCCCGCTCGGGAATCTCCCGGATCCGGACCTTGCGCGCATCCCGGTCCAGCTCCAGGTAGGCCGGCGGCCGGGCGACCTCGAGCGGGGCGGTGAAGGCGACCTTGTCGCGGCTGCGCTCGGCGAGCGTCACCACATCGCCCGGCTTCAGCCGGCGCGAGGGGCGATCCACCCGCTTGCCGTTGACCACCACGTGGCCATGACTCACCGCCTGCCGCGCGGCATAGATGGTTCGCACAAACCCGGACCGGACGACCACGGCGTCGAGTCGGAGCTCCAGCAGCTGGAGTAGCCGCACTCCGGTATTGCCGGGCTGGCGGATGGCCTCGCTGAAGGCGTTCTGCAGCTGGCGCTCGCTCACGTTGTACTGAGCCCGCAGCCGCTGCTTCTCCACCAGCTGCTTCTTGTAGCCGCTGACCTTGCGGCGGGGCGACGCGCCGTGCTGTCCCGGCGGATTGGGCCTGCGCTCCATGACTCTGGCCGCCTTAGGCGTCAAAGCGATGCCGAGCTGGCGGGCCAGTTTGACCTTGGGTCCCCTACGGTTCACGAACTATCTCCTGTGCAACTGGTGCGGTTCTTCCCGAGCCCGCAAATGTATTCGTATGGGGACGTTATGGGAAGGCGCCCGACCGCCCGACTCGAGCAGCCGGGAAACAGAACAGGACGGCTCACTGGCCGTCCTGTTCCGGTGCAACGTCTTACTAACGGTCGGGCCGGCCGTCTTAGAACGAGACCTCAGTCGGTACCTCGTAGAACCTCAGCTGTGCGACTTTCAGTCCTGCGTTGTCATACGACCAGTAGTACGACAGGTCGGTGTTGCTGAACAGCGGAATCTGGTCGACGGTGGTGCACACGTCATCAGCGGTGCCCAGTACGGTGTCGAGGCCGGCATCCCAGGCCACGCAGAAGTCAACAAATAGAAGATCCTTCGAGACATTGACGAACTTGGCTACCCCTCCCTTGGTCCGCTGGATCGTTATCGGCTCGACTCCACCGACGAAGTCGACAGCGCACCAGGTCCCATCCGCGTCCTCGTAGCACGATTGCATGGTCGCCTTGCCTCCCGGCTTCCCGAGGGCCCGGACGTAGACCGAGTACGAAGTGGTGCCGTCGAGATCGGGATCCGGATTCGGCAGTCGGAACCCGGCCGCGCCGTCGGTGCCGTTGGCGTCGGTCACGCCGAAATCACCTTCGGTCAGGTTGATGCGGGTGTTGGCCGCCTCGCCGGTCTTTCCCAGGTCAACGAAGATGCGGTGGCCGTTGCCACCGGTGAAGTCCGGGGACTTGTCCTTGGGCACGCCGATGATGTTCAGGGTGTAGTGCGCGCCGCTCGGGGCGCCGTTGCCAGTGGTGGCATTCACTGCGGATGGAACCACTGTCGAAGTAGGGGCGGGGCTGGTCGGGTCGGCGGTACAGCTGATCAGACTTACTACAGCCCCTAGGGCCGTGAACCCGAATAACCTGCGGGAAGGGGTGAACATGGGCGCCTCCATGGTCCGGAAATGTCCTGGTGAGTGCCCAACCATCGCCAACCCGGCCGTCCACCCTTGGGCTGACTGACGTTCGCTTCGGCCAGCCGGCGCCACAATTCCAAGGAGTCGAACACTGTATGAAAACAAGGCGTCCCATCTGCAACAGACTTCTCTCTGCAGGTTGATTCATCGGAGGATTGCCGCGGTGGGATCTGCTGCAGCTGCTGCAGTTCCTGACACCAGGGAGGTCGGGCGCTGCTGCGACGCTTCGTCCTTCGTTCGCTCACGATGACAACAACCGCCTGACCGCCCGACCGTCTGACCCCCACCCCCGCCCATCCCTCACTGCGGAAGTCAAAAATTGGAGGTAAGCTTATTCTACTCACCTTCATTGGAGGGTAGTTCCGTGAGACTCGTCCCCCTGGCTTATACCCTGGCGGCGGGAGCCGTGCTCCTCTTGCCCCAGGACTCGGCGGCCCAGGCCCAGGCCGCCGCCCCGCAGCTGCCCGGCTGCGTGGTCAACTGTTATAACGTGGTGCTCCCCTACGGTCTCTATGTCAGTGAAGTCATCAACGATGGCAGCTACGTGAAGCTGGAAGACGGCAGCGTCTGGGAGATCCGGCTGCCTCAGCGCCCGGTTGCCTCCAGTTGGCGGGAGGGCGACTTCGTGCAGCTCAAGACCATCGCCGCCCCGGTCGACCGGTTCGAGATCCTGCTGACCCACGGAGACTACGACAAAGCCGAAGCCCGGCTGGTGGGCCGGGACCGTGCCCCAGCCCCGGAGTGGTCTCAGGAGTAGTAGCGCCGCATCTCCGCGGCCACGCCGTCCAGATCAGGAAACAATCGCCGCTCGTCGACGTCGACCAGGTCCAGCTGGTCGCGGAAGCGAGCGGTTTCTTTTGCCGGGATGATGAACTTGGTCAGGGCCGATCCGAGGTTGTGCTGCTCCAGGAACCGGTCGAAGGTCTGCCGCTTGTCGGAGCAGAGGGTGAAGGTGGCCGACTGGGCGACAATGCGCTGGTTGAGCGAGGGCGGCTCCAGCATGCAGGCGAACGGCTTGATCCCCTTGCTGGAAAACAGCCTCCAGGGCGTCAGCGGATTGGCACCGCCCAACATCCCCTCCAGGTCCTGGATCAGCAGCGCCAGCTCGGGCAGACGGAAGCGGCGATGCACGCTCTGCCAGTCCAACCGCCAGACCACCCGGTCACACACCCGCTCCAGGTCGAGAGTGGCGAAGTGGGCCGCGACCAGCGGCGAGTAGGTCCAGTCCAGCAGCCGGGTAGGCAGCCCGTGGTGCTGGGCCGCCACCATGACCTCCCAGTCATTTGCCGACGGCTGCGTCAGGTAGGGCCGGGAGTAGCGGATGAAGTTCCGCAGGATGTGCTCCTCCAGGTCCGCCTTGGTGTGGGGCGGCCGGGTGCCCCCGAGCTTGTCCAGGCTGGTGAGGAGAGGCCAGGTGGGATCGCCGTCGCCGCGATAGACGCCGCTGTCCCGCCGCCGGCCGGTGCGGGGGTCCGGCTCGATCGGTGTCACCTTGTCGATCAGGTCACCCAGGCTGGTTACGACGACTTCGTTGATGGGCATAGGGCTGAATGTTAGGCGAGTGCCGCGGTATGTGACATATGCCCTTGCAGAGCGTGGCCGAGAACACCAAACGTGCGGCATACGCCCCTGCGGACGCTCCGGTCTGTCCCGATGCGCCCCTCGGCAATACCAGGGTGGTGCAATGGCGGTACGAGAAGCACGGCTCCGGCCCGAGTGGGCCCATCTCTACCCCGGTCTTGAATCGAACGCCTGGGTCGTGGCGGCCCAGCTGGTCCCGCTGGTTTTGCGCCACCGGCTCCAGGGTCAGCTGACCTGGGAGTTCACCCGCCGTATCCTGGTGGATGAGCACTTCGAGTTTCGGGGTGGCCACGTTCGCGACGATTCGTGGACCGGGGTGTTGACGAGAGTTGAAGATGGGTGAGTCGGCAGTCGCCAGTCGCCAGTCGCCAGTTAGAGGATCCGGTGATGCAGCGGCTGGATTGCTTTTACGTTCTCGCAACGATACCCGGGTGACTGGTGACTGGTGACTGGTGACTGGTGACTGGTGACTGGTGACTGGTGACTGGCGACTGGTGACTAGCCCCTACCCCTCCAAATCCCATTCCGAATCCGAATCGCCTTCG
>DASRIN010000617.1:0-2570 GCA_035649975.1 Gemmatimonadales bacterium | reverse complement strand
GGCCTCGAGATCACCGTGGCCACACCCGCGGATTGAAGAGAAAGGTCGCCATGCAGCTGGGCATGATCGGATTGGGACGGATGGGCGGCAACATGGTGCGCCGGCTGATGCGCGCCGGACACCAATGCGTGGTCTACGATGTGAACCCGCCGGCGGTGAAGGCCCTGGCCGGCGAAGGCGCAACCGGCACCGATTCGCTGAAGTCATTAGTCAAGGTACTGAAGCCGCCTCGCGCGGTGTGGCTGATGGTGCCCGCGGCCTTGGTGGATCAGACGCTGGCTGACCTGGTGCCCCACCTGGCCCCGGAAGACACCGTCATCGACGGTGGCAACTCGTACTATCACGACGACATCCGGCGGGCCGCGGAACTTCGGGAGCAGGGTGTCCATTACCTGGATGTGGGTACCAGCGGCGGGGTCTTCGGGCTGGAGCGCGGCTACTGCCTGATGATTGGCGGCGAGCCTGCCGCGGTCGAGCGGCTGGAGCCGGTGTTCTCGGCGCTCGCTCCCGGAGTGGATGCCGCTCACCGTACGCCCGGCGGAAAGTCCGCTGGCACCGCGGAGCTAGGCTATCTCCACTGCGGCCCCGCCGGTGCGGGACACTTCGTGAAGATGGTGCACAACGGGATCGAGTACGGGCTCATGGCGGCCTACGCGGAGGGGCTCAACATCCTGCATCATGCCGGTGTCGGGCTCCGCTCTCAGGAAGCGGACGCCGAGACCACGCCACTCCGCCATCCGGAGCACTACCAGTATCAGCTGGATCTCCCTGCGATCACCGAGCTGTGGCGTCGGGGCAGCGTGATCGGCTCCTGGCTGCTGGACCTCACCGCCCGGTCCCTGCGCGAGAGCCCCGATCTATCAAACTTCGCCGGCCGGGTATCCGACTCGGGCGAGGGCCGCTGGACCATTGCCGCTGCGATCGACCAGTCGGTCCCCGCGCCGGTGCTGAGCGCCGCGCTGTATGAGCGGTTCAGCTCCCGCGGTGAAGCCGACTTCGCCAACAAGGTCCTCTCCGCGCTGCGCTACCAGTTCGGCGGCCACCACGAGAAGGGGCCCGGCTAGGATCACCATGGCGCAACCACAGTCGGACGCACTCGTCGTCTTCGGGGTTACCGGCGACCTCGCGTTCAAGCAGATCTTCCCCGCCTTGCAGGCCATGGTCCGGCACGGCCATCTGAGCGTACCGGTGCTCGGCGTCGCCCGGTCCGAATACAACCTGGAGCAGCTCCGGGCCCGCGCGCGGCAGAGCGTGGAGCAGCACGGTAAGTTCGAACCGGACGCGTTTCGAAAACTGTGTGGGCTGCTCCGTTTCGTCGGGGGAGACTACGAGGATCCCACGACCTACGAGCGACTCAAGGAGACGCTGGCCGGCTGCCAACGCCCGCTATACTATCTCGCGATTCCGCCCAGCCTGTTTACCACCGTGGTCGAGGGGATCGCCCGGGTCGGTGCCGCGACCAACGCGCGGGTGGTGGTGGAAAAGCCGTTCGGCCGGGACCTCGCCTCGGCCCAGGTCCTCAACGTCACGCTGCACCAGTTCTTCCCCGAGTCCGCCATCTTCCGGATTGACCACTACCTCGGCAAGGAGCCGGTCCAGAACCTCCTGTATTACCGGTTCGCCAACAGCTTCCTGGAGCCGATCTGGAACCGCAACTACGTCGAGCGGGTCCAGATCACCATGGCGGAGCGGTTTGGGGTTCAGGGCCGAGGGCGCTTCTACGACGAGGCGGGGGCGATCCGCGACGTGGTGCAGAACCACCTGCTCGAGGTAGCGAGCCTCCTCGCAATGGAGGCACCCTCCGCCCGAGGCGACGAGGCAGTGCGGGACGAAAGACCCAGGCGTTCCGCTCCATGCTACCGCTCGAGCCCTCCGACGTGGTGCGGGGACAGTTTCGGGGCTACCGCAAAGAGGAAGGCGTCGCTCCCGACTCGGACATGGAGACCTTTGCAGCGGTTCGGCTGCGGATCGATTCCTGGCGCTGGGCTGGGGTGCCGTTCTACATCCGGGCGGGGAAGTGCCTGCCGGTGACCGCGACCGAAGTGCTGGTCGAGCTCAAGCGACCGCCGGTTGCGCTCTTCCCGGACTGCGCCGCCGCTCCGCCGAACCGGTTTCGCTTCCGGCTCAGTCCCCATGTGGTGCTCTCGCTCGGCGCCCGAGCTAAGCTCCCGGGCGAGAGGATGCGGGGCGAAGACGTCGAGCTGATCGCGTGCCACGACCAGAAGGATGAAATGGGACCCTACGAGCGGCTTCTGGGCGACGCGATGCGCGGAGACCAGATGCTCTTTGCCCGGCAGGATTCGGTCGAGGAGGCGTGGCGGGTCGTTGAGCCGGTACTGGGCAATGCTACGCCACTCCACCAGTACGACAGCGGCACCTGGGGACCGGCGGAGGCGGATCGGTTGCTGGATAACGGAGGCTGGTTCAACCCCGAACAGGATTGGGCGTGCGGATGAGAATCTGCGGTGAGTCGGCGCAGGGGACTGCTCGTCTGGGGCGCTGTAGCACTCGACGGTCGGAGCCCGGGGTGTCCATACCGATTGCAGCTCCAATACCCAAATCCCCGGTCT
>DASRIN010000616.1:0-7076 GCA_035649975.1 Gemmatimonadales bacterium | reverse complement strand
GACCGGGTCGAAGTCACCATCCACATCGACAACTCGGTCACGGTCGAGGACAACGGGCGCGGCATCCCCGTCGACATGCACCCGACCGAGAAGCGGCCTGCCGCCGAGGTCGTGCTCACCATGCTGCACGCCGGCGGCAAGTTCGACAAGAACACCTACAAGGTATCCGGCGGTCTCCACGGCGTCGGCGTCTCGGTAGTGAACGCGCTGAGCGAGCGCCTGGAAGTCATCGTGGACCGCGACGGTCAGCGACACCACATGGCCTTCGTGCGGGGCAAGACTACGAAGAAGCTCACGGTCATGGGCAAGGCCAAGGGCCGGGGCACCACGGTGAGGTTCAAGCCCGACCCCGAAATCTTCACCGTGCTGGAGTTCCACTACACCACCCTGGCGGACCGGCTTCGCCAGCTCGCGTTTCTCAACCGCGGCCTGACCATCACCATCAAGGACGAGCGGGAGGACCCGGTCAAGACCGAGACCTTCTTTGCCAAAGGCGGCCTGATTCAGTTCGTCGAGTGGCTCAACCGGAACAAGAAGGCGCTCCACCCCAAGCCGATTGCGTTTACCGCCACCAAGGACACCGTCGAGGTCGACGTCGCCCTGCAATACGAGGACGGATATAACGAGAACACCTTCACCTTCGTGAACAACATCAACACTCACGAAGGCGGGACTCACCTCACCGGCTTCAAGAGCGCGCTCACCCGGACCATCAACGATGTCGCCAAGCGGCGCGACTTCCTGAAGAAGGAAGATTTCACCCTCTCCGGCGAAGACATCCGGGAGGGACTCACCTGCGTGCTGCACGTGAAGGTCCGGGAGCCGCAGTTCGAGGGGCAGACCAAGACCAAGCTGGGCAACTCCGAGGTCGAAGGCATCGTCAAGGCCGTGGTCAACGAACACCTCGGCAGCTATCTCGAGGAGCATCCGCCGGTCGCCCGCAACATCATCGAGAAGGCGGTGAGTGCGGCCCGGGCCCGGGAGGCGGCTCGCAAGGCGCGTGACCTGGTGCGAAAGAAGTCCGGGCTGGAGAACGCGGTGCTTCCGGGCAAGCTGGCCGACTGCTCGATCGACGATCCGGCGGTGAGCGAGATCTATCTGGTGGAAGGCGACTCGGCCGGCGGCAGCGCCAAGCAGGGCCGGGACCGCTCGTTCCAGGCCATTCTTCCGCTCCGGGGCAAGATCCTGAACGTGGAGCGGGCCCGGATCGACAAGATCCTGAGCAATGAAGAAATCCGGGCGATGATCACTGCGATAGGCACCGGCGTGAAGGACGACTTCAAGCTGGAGGATGCCCGGTACCACAAGATTATCCTGATGACCGACGCCGACGTGGACGGCGCCCACATCCGAACCCTGCTGCTTACCTTCTTCTTCCGCCAGATGCAGGAGCTGGTTGAGGCCGGTTACGTCTACATCGCGCAGCCGCCGCTTTATCGCGTCGCCAAGGGGAAGGACGAGTTCTACGCCTACAGCGAGCAGGAGCGGGACGAATACAGCAAGCGCCTGACCAACGGCGACGGCAAGGGAAACGTCAATATCCAGCGGTACAAGGGATTGGGCGAGATGAACCCGGACCAGCTCTGGAAGACCACCATGGATCCGGCCACTCGTACGATCCTGCGGGTGACGATGGAAGACGCCGCCACCGCATCACAGCTTTTCGATGAGTTGATGGGCGACGAGGTCGAGCCCCGCCGTCAGTTCATCGAGCGGAACGCCAAGTACGTGAACAATCTGGATGTGTAGGCAGGCGGGAGGATCTCTCTACAATCTCTCCGGCGGTCTCGGCTTCCCCGCTCCGGGACCCCAGTCATCGCCCATGAATCCGTCTTCTGGCCGGTGGCGGACATCCAGCTCCCGCACTTCGCGCTCGGCTTCCTCCAACTCCTCCCGGTCGATCCCCTCCTCTCCGTGCAGGCGCGGCCCGGGATAGCGCCGGTCCCGCCTCAGCCAGATGATGAGCGCGATAATGGCGGCAAGCGCCACCAGAAGCGTTCCCAAGGGTCCGTTGATCAGCGGCATAGTTCGTCGCAGGTCACCTAAACTGCTCCACTCCAGCGGCTGTCACACGATGGGTGATAAGCGGGGTCAATGATCCCCTCTCGCCCACCAGGATCGCTTCGCGCAGCGCCTGGAGGCCGAGCCGGATTCCGTCCCGGTTGCGAGCAAAGATCGATGCGAGCGGCTCCCCCTCCTTCACCGCATCTCCGGGCTTCGCCGGAATCACGAATCCGACCCCCGGATCGATGGCGTCCTCGATTGTTCGCCTTCCACCGCCCAGCTCCACGATAGCCTGCCCTATCCGGCGAGGCTCCACCTGGCTCACCACCCCATCCCGCTCGGCTCGAAAGATCTCAACCTCGTCCGCCTGCGGCAGCAGCTCGGGATCCTCGATGACCCGCGGGTCGCCGCCCTGCGCCGCCACAATCTCCTGGAACTTCGACAAGGCCTGCCCCGAAGCAACGCTCCGCTCAAGCCGAGCCCGGGCCGCCGGCGCATCCTGGTCGGTGCCGGCCAAGAGGAGCATCTCGACTCCCAGCGCGTACGTGACCTCCATCAGATCCGGAGGCCCTTCGCCCCGTAGCCCCTGAATTGCTTCCTCCACTTCCAGCGCGTTGCCACAGGATCGCCCCAGCGGACGGTCCATCGCCGTGAGTAGCGCCACGGTCGGGCAGCGATGGGCCTGCGCCAGTCCGATCATCGTGCGGGCCAGCTCGAGCGCGCGCGATGTCTCCGGCAGAAACGCCCCGCTCCCGGTCTTCACGTCGAGTACCAGTCCGGTGAGCCCCTCCGCCAGCTTCTTGGACATGATGCTCGCGGAGATCAGGGGAATCGACTCCACCGTACCGGTCACGTCGCGCAGGGCATAGAGCCGCTTGTCTGCCGGGGCAATCTCGGCCGTCTGCCCCAACATGGCACAGCCGAACCGCTCGACCTGCGCCTTGGCCTCCCGGAGCGAGAGGTCGGTCCGGAAGCCCGGGATCGATTCCAGCTTGTCCAGCGTGCCGCCGGTGTGCCCCAGCCCTCGCCCTGACATCATCGGCACCGCGACCCCGCAGCTCGCCACCATGGGGGCGAGCAGCAGCGAGACTTTGTCTCCGATCCCGCCGGTGGAGTGCTTGTCAACCCGGGCGCGTGGGAACCCGTCGAACCGGAGCCGCTCACCCGAATCGAGCATGGCCTCAGTAAGCGCGGTCAGCTCCTCCGACGTCAGACCACGCCAGACCACCGCCATCAACAACGCGGCCATCTGGTAATCCGGCACTCTACCCTCGGTGTATTCGCGAATCAGCTCGGCCCACTGCCCGGGCTCGAGCGGGTGACCGTCGCGCTTGTGCTGGATGAGGGACGGGATCACCATTCCGTATCGTGACTCAACCCCGCAGTCTCCTTCTCCCGCGAGTCATTGCCGCGGTACTCTCGCTGGTCCTGCTGGCTCCGGCACTTTCGGCCCAGTCGGTGGCGGATCACGTCGCTCTCGGCGTGGCCGCTAACGATGCCCACGATCCGCGTACCGCCTTGCTTCACTTTCAGGCGGCGCGGGATCTTGACTCGATGAACTATGAGGCCAACTGGCGGGGCGCCCTGACACTCCTGACCCTGGCCGAGCAGCTCGGTACCCGGTCCAAAAATCCGGAGCGGGACTCCCTCTATGCCCTGGCCGAGCGGTATGCCAGGCTCGCCGTCGCCAGGGACCCGGCCGGAGCGGATGGTCATTTTGCGCTGGCCGCCTCGGTGGGAGAGGCCTCGCTCACCATGGGAAAGAAGCAGCGGATCCGCCGGGCCAAGGTGGTCCGGAGCGAGGCGCTCCGGACGTTGGCGCTCAATCCCCGGCACGATGGTGCGTACCACATTCTCGGCCGGTGGAACGCGGAGATCATGCGGCTCTCCGGCTTCAGCCGGTTCTTTGCAAAGAGCTTCCTGGGTGCCGGCATCTTCAAGGAAGCCTCCTGGTCGAAGGCGATCTATAACATGGAAAAGGCCGTCGAGCTGGATCCCGGCCGGATCTACCATCATCTGGAGCTGGCGGAGATCTATGCCGACCGCGAGCGATACCAGGACGCGGAGACCCAGCTCCGCCTGGTGGATTCGTTGCCGTTGCGGGAAATCATGGATTCGGTGTACAAGCGGGATGCAGCCACCCTGCAGCGCCGATTGGCCAAGCGTTGATCAGTCCAACGATTCCTTGGCCTCGCGCGCCTTGGCCTTGGCTTTTTCCCTGATCCGCTCCAGTTCGGCCCGCAGCCGCCGCTTCCGGCGCTGCAGCTCTTTCTTGGTCCGGCTGCCGGCTTCATCGAGACTGTCCCGCGCGCCCTCACGCAACATTTCCATCCGCCGGCGCAGGCGCCGACGGGTGTTTTCTCCCCGGTCCGGGGCCAGAAAGAGCGCAAGCCCGGCGCCGAGGAACACGCCGAAGAGAAGGCCGGCCACGAACCCGGCTCGGCCGTGGGCGCTTTCTCCGACCTCCGCCTCCACCGGAGATTCGGACTCGACTTGATCTTGCTCGGGTGTCATTGCGGCTCCACAGTATCGAATGTTAGAAAGTAGTGGAGAGCGGGACGGGCGGACAGGAGGAATGCATGACCGAATATCCGGCGGGCTGGACCTGTGAGCTGGTGCTCGTTCGACTCGAGCGGTACCGGGCGAGCACGCTGCCTCGGACGGAGGCGCTGGCACTGGCGGAGCACTTCGAGGCCTGCGTTAGCTGCGCCCAGCATTTGGTGCTGATCGTCACAGGTACGGCCAGCCGTGGCTGAGCGAATCGTCGCCTTCTCAGGGAGCCTCCGTGGCGGATCGTTCAATCGGGCCCTCATTCGCGCGGCGCAGGAGCTGGCGCCGAAAGGCATGACCATTGAGTCGATCGAGCTTGGCGACCTGCCCTTCTACAATGCTGATGTAGAGGCGGAGGGTGATCCCCCCGCAGTCGGGCGATTCAAGACATCGCTCCGCGACGCCGATGGCCTTCTCATTGCCACGCCGGAGCACAACGACGGGATACCGGGCGTGCTTACCACGGCAATCGAGTGGGGATCTCGTCTTCCCGGCCGCGCGCCGCTAGCCGGGAAGCCGGTTGCGCTCGTGGGTGCGTCGCCCAGCCAGACCGGCACCGCCCGGGCCCAGCTCCATTTGCGGCAGCTCCTGGGACACGTCCGTGCCCTGGTGCTTCCGCCGCCTGAGCTGCTGATTGGTAGAGCTCACGAACGCTTTGACAGTAACCTCCGACTCACCGACGAGAGCACCCGCAAGATACTGAGCGATCTGCTGGTGCGATTCAGCCGATGGATCGCGCGGGAGCGCGCCGTCGTCGAAGCAGAGCAGAACCGACTGCGCGCTTAACCAAGCGTGCTCCCCGACGCTTCCGCCGGCACTGTTGCCGGCATGGCCGGGGTATCCTGCACCATCCGGCGGAGCGCGATCGTCAGCGGTACCGCCAGCAGCGCCCCAGGTGGGCCCAGCAGGTAGCTCCATACTACCAGCGAGAGCAGTCCCAACAGCGGCGGCACGTCGAGTCCGCTCTGCAGGAAGCGCGGCTTGATTAGATTGTCCACCACAAAGTTCAGTATCAAGTACCCTGCCACAACCACCAGCGTGCGTTGCCAGCCGTGCTCCAGGAGCGTGAGTATGGCCGGGGGTATCACCGAAAGAATGATTCCCACGTTGGGCACGAAGTTGAGAACAAAGGCCAGCACCGCCCAAACCAGCGCGAGCTCGGTTCCCACCACCCGCATCAGCAGGTACGCCAGAACGGCAAACCCAAGGCCAGTCGCGGCGGTGATGATGAGATACTGGCGGACGTCGCGCGCCACCGCGGTTCCGGTTCCACCGGGCTGAAACACCCTCCCGCGCAAGCCCCGCTCGGCCAGGATGAAGGCGACGATCAGAAGCAGGAGCAGGGTTTGGCTCAGCACCTTGCCTACCTGGGAGAGGAACCCTGCCGCCAGACGCAGTAGCCGGCCCGGATCCAGCAGGTCGAGAGAGAGCACCCGGTCGGGCTCGATCCCGCGACTTATCAACCAGCTCTTGAACCCTTGCTGCAGAGCCTCGGCCTTGTCCTGGTAAGTTGGGAGGACCTGGACCAGCCGGGTCGCCGCCACGCCTAGAAAACCCAGCAGCGCCAGCATCACCGAGGCCAGCAGCAGCGTGGTCAGCACCACGGAGAGCCCCTTCGACACGCCCCGGCGCCGCAGGGCATCGAATGCGGGCAGAACTGCTACCGTAAGGAGCAGCGCAAGCAGAATGCTGTTCAGCAGGTTGGCTGCCTCCCGGATGCCTGCTGCGATGATGACGACCGCCGCAGCGACGATCAGCCGGCGATACCATTTGTCGGACTGCAGGAGTGTGCCGTAGGAACCAGTCATCGTCTCGCTCGCAGCAGGAATCCGGATCGGTGTAGCCTGCGCCTGACGCTAAGAATGTATGTCCGGGGCTTGCCGGCTGGCGCTGAGCTTGTCTCCAGGTTTACTTACTGCCCCCCAAAAGACCATTCCAAACGTTCCGGAGCACCCGCATGGCCGAGCTGTCGCGGGGACTGCGGGCGAGCCTCGCCCGGCTTGCTCGCCTGCCCGTTGGCTCCGTCGCGTTCGCGACGGCGCTATACGCCGTGGTCTACCTGGTGTGGGAGCGGAGTCAGTGGGGCAGCGCCGCGCTCCGGGATTTCATCGGCAACGTAGGTTTCATGCCGCTCAATCTGGGCGTGCTGATCCTGTTTGCCCTGGCGTCGAGAGGCGAAGTCCTGGATGCGGCTGTCCGTCGCGCGCTCCGCCTGTTCGCCCTCGGCTCTGGGATGGTCTTTATCGGGAACGCCATTTCGGCCGCCTACGTCGTCACCTTGCGCGACAGCCCGCCGGTCTCCTGGGCCGATCCGTTCTACCTCTCTGACTCGCTGCTGACGCTGACCGCGCTCCTCAACTTCCCCCTGGCACGTCGGGCCAGAATGGAGCGGCGGAAGTTCCTGCTCGATGCCGCGATGGTGCTGGTCGGTGGCGCAGTTGCCATCTGGTACTTCTCGGTGCGGCCAACGGCCGCTTCGCAGGAGAAAAGCATTGTCGTCACCCTGCTCGCGTTTGCCTATC
>DASRIN010000615.1:0-3820 GCA_035649975.1 Gemmatimonadales bacterium | reverse complement strand
GGGATTGCCGCAGCCCAGCGAGGCCAGCACCGCCTTCTCCGGGAGCGCGGCGGTTTCAGAGGAGCTGTAAAGGTTGCTGGTGATCGGATCCTCGACCGTTCCACCGCAGCAGGTGCTGGAGCAGCAGGAGCTCTTGCCGCCATCGGCCACCTGCCGAGCGGCCTCACCGTATTTCCGGCGAACCGTTTCCTTCACGTCAGGGCGCATCGCCACTCTCCTAATCAAGATTTGTTGATATGTTGCTCAAAAAAAGTGTTCAACAGCAGCCGTTCTTACGCTCGGCAGGGGATGGCTCCGAGGCCAGCTCCCCCAGAATCTCCGCCAACTCATCCAGGGCTCCCGGTTCCAAGGTGTAGTACGTCCACCGGCCTTCTTTTCGGTCGGAGACCAGCCCGGCATCCTTCAGCACCCTGAGATGAAACGAGAGCCGCGACTGAGCCGCGTCGAGGGCGTCGGTGAGGTCGCACACGCAGCGTTCGCTCAGGCGGAGCCGCCCGATGATCGAGAGGCGAGTCTCGTCGGAGAGCGCGTGGAAGAGCCGGGCGACGCGCGAGGCATCCGGTCGGGTGCGAAGGGCCATGGAGGAGAACATATCAATTTTTCTTGATATGTCAAGCGCTGGCGGTTTGCCCCGAGACCGTGCAGTGTAGATCGCGACTCCTCGCCGCGGCCGCTGCCCGGACAGGGTTCGCCGGGATCCGGGCTCTGGGATTGTCGCCAGCCGTATGCGGGTATCCACCACGATTGGCTCGCGCTCGGCATCGAGCTCGCCGGATTTGCGCTGAACGTCTGGACCTTGAGGCTGGTGTCATGACGCCCTTCAAGCCCGAGAGCTACTCCACCGTCTCGCCCTACCTCATTGCAGCCGGGGCACAGCGGGTCCTTGATTTCCTGAAGCAAACCTTCGGTGCCCGAGAGCTCCGCCGCTACGATATGCCGGATGGCTCGATCATGCATGCCGAAGTCCGGATCGGCGATACCGTGGTCATGATCGGGGATGCGGGAGCGAACTGGCCGGCGGTGCCCGCGCACCTGCACGTCTACGTGGCCGATGTGGACGACACTTATCAGAAAGCGCTGAAGGCAGGCGGGGTCTCGGTCCAGGCTCCGAAGCGGAAGGGTGAAGATCCCGACCGCCGCGGCGGGGTGAAGGATCCGGCCGGCAATACCTGGTGGATCGCAACGCAAGTCTCTCCGTGAAAATCCGCGTCCCAACAGTTCTCCAGGCAGCCCTCGCCTTGAGTCCAAGTGTCCTATGGGCCCAAGCTGACTATGCGGCGCCGATCATGGCGGGCACGCCCAATCGGGCGGAGAACCAGCGGGACCCTTACGTCACGGCGGGCGACCGGGCCTATCTGATCGGCACCCAGGATGGAGACTTCCCCGATCTGGGCGGACACGTGCGGGGCGAGATGGGTGGCCTCTGGCTGCATCCGATCAAGCTGATCGACGGCTTCTGGGCGACGATTGTTGAGGGCGACACGGGTCGGGAAGTCACTCTTTCAAAGAGCCCCAGGTTCATCAACTATCCCCACGGGAACCGCTTTCGCTATGGCCTGGTGCTGGACAGCCTCGAGGTCGAGCGCTTCCAGTTCAGTCCCGATGGCCAGGCCGGCGTGGTGGTGCAGTACAAGTTCATCAACTCCGCCGCCCGCCCGCGCAACCTCAGCCTGCGACTCAGTGTCAAGCCCGATCTGCTTCCGGTGTGGTTCTCCGACCAGATCGGCATCAAGGATGCGGGCGATACCGTCTCCTGGCTGACGAGCAATAGCCTCTTCGCCGCCAGGGACCGCGAGCACCCCTGGTTCCTCGTCTGGGGAGCCACACAACCCGGAGCAAGGCTAGTGAACCAGCCGGATTCCCTCCCCACCTCGAGCCACAGCCTTTCGGTGGATGCCAGGGGCAGCGCCACGGTCACCTTCGTCTTCGCTGGCTCGACCACGACCCGAAAGCAGGCAGAAAATGCCTGGAGCTACCTGGCACGCCACCACGCGCAGCTCCTGGAGACGAAGCACGCGCACTACGCCTCGATCCTTCAACGGGCGAGAATCCGAATCCCCGACCAGCGGCTTCAGGAGGTGTACAGCTGGGTGCGGATCAACGCCGAGTGGCTGGTCCGCGACGTGCCAGGCATCGGCCGGGGCCTGAGTGGCGGTCTCATGGAGTACCCCTGGTGGTTCGGCACTGACGCGTCCTATTCCCTCCAGGCGCTCATGGCTACCGGAGACTTTGCGCTGGTCAAACAGACCCTTCGGCTGCTGCGGAGCCAGTCCGCCAAAGCCAACGGGAACGGACGCATCCTCCATGAGGTCACCACCAACGGCGGGGTCTCCAATCCCGGCAACACGCAGGAGACCGCACAGTTCATCTACACCGTGGGGCGATTCCTCCAGTGGAGCGGGGATCTCGACTTCGCTCGGGAGATGTATCCCGCCATGACCCAGGGATTGCATTGGTTGCTGAGCGACATGGACCGGAACGGTAATCTCTTCCCGGAAGGCTACGGCATCATGGAGGTGCTGGGGCTCAATAAGGAGGTGATCGACGTCGCGGTCTACACCCAGCTGGCGCTCGAGGGGGCGGCGCGGGTGGCCGGTGCACTGGGCGACGTGCAAGCTGCGGCCCGCTATCGAGAGCAAGCAGCGCAGCTAGCTACCCGAATCAACCAGCGGTTCTGGCTGGAAAATGAAGTCTCCTATGGCGACTTCTACGGCACCAGAGAAGAGGCGATCGGTGTCGCCGAAGGGGCGATCAAGCAGATCAATCTCAAGGGCGCCGAAGAGGTGACTGAGAGGGACCGGCAATCGATCGGCTTCTACCAGGAGCTGAGGCGGAAATGGTCGGGCTTGCCGGATACCACCCGGGCGTGGATCACGAACGAGAACTGGGTCATCGTCACACCGGTGGAGACCGGCATCGCGCCGCGGGACCGGGCCATCCGGTTGCTGGACCGAATTCGGAAGGAGAACGTAGGCGAGTACGGACCCTACCTCTCGGCCACCGACAAACAGGCGATGATGACCATCTCGACCGGAGTCCAGGCCGTCGCCGAGGCCAAGTACGGACGCATGGATCAGGCGCTGTGGTACGTCGACAAGATCGTGCAGACCTTCAACCGAAAGCTTCCCGGCTCGATTTCGGAGATGATGCCGGATTATGGCTGCTTCACTATCGCATGGACCAGTTACGGCATCGTGGTCCCTCTGATCCTTCACGTCTTCGGGATCGAGCCCGACGCGCCGAACCAGACCGTCATCCTCGATCCGAAGCTGCCTTCGGACTGGGAGGACATCAGCATCGAGGACCTCCCGATTGGGAACAACCTGATCTCGTTCTCGCGCGCCCGAACCGGGCGGGGCGTGGAGTACACCGTGGCAGCCCGGGACACCGGATGGAAGTTCCGGCTCAAGGGCGTCGCACTACCGGGGGCCAAATATTTCCTGAACGGGAAGCCCGTGTCCGCCCCGGCCGGGGAGATCGCCCTCAGCGGCAGGAAGAACCACCTGCTGGTGGTTCCCTAGCCAACGGCGGTCCCCTCCGGGAAAAGACGATCTAGTGCCGCGGTCCAACTGGTCTCCAGCTCGGCGACCCGCCGATCCTGATCTCCCCATGCCGAGAGCCACAGAACAATCTCTCGTTGGTCGGCTCCCGGCCCTCCCGGCTCGATCGAAACTCGGAATAGTGCGTCCTCTGGATCGTTCACCACTGCGGCGTGCTGGATCCCCGGTTGCCGGTCGAACACCTGCCCACCGCTGAGCCAGGGAGCAAAGGTGCGGTCGCCAGTCAGGCGAGCCCACCCGTCTTGGCTCGCGATCGGGAT
>DASRIN010000614.1:0-4220 GCA_035649975.1 Gemmatimonadales bacterium | reverse complement strand
AGAATCTCGTCTCGATGAATGTTGGTGACCGGTACCTCGGCCGTAGGGATCAGGAAGAGGTCGTCCGCAGGAACGGCATAGACCTCTTCCGCAAACTTGGGCAATTGCCCCGTACCGGTCAGGGTCGCCCGATTGACCAGGTACGGCGGTGCCACCTCCAGATAGCCGTGTTCTCGAGTATGCAGATCAAGCATGAACCCCGCGAGCGCCCGCACCAGTCTGGCTCCCCACCCCGTCAAAAGTGGGAAACCGGAGCCGGCGATCTTGACCCCGCCCGGCAGATCGAGGAGGCCTAGGGACTCCCCCAGCTCCCAGTGAGGCTTGGCCGTGAAGTTCAGGGTTGGAGGCGCACCCCAGGACCGCAGGACCCGATTGGCAGAGGCGTCGCCCTCGGGCACCTCGTCCACCGGGAGGTTGGGAATGGCCAGCGCGTGCTGATCGAGTGTTGCCTCGAGATCCCGGAGCTCCAAGTCCAGCGTCCGTACCTCGTCGCCGGAGATCCTCAGCCGGTCCATCAGGTCCTCGGCTGGCTCCTTGGCACGCTTCCGCCGGGCCACTTCATCGCTGGCAGCATTGCGCTCGGCTTTCAGCGTCTCCGCCCGGACCAGCAGATCTCGCCGACGGCGATCCAGATCGAGCAGCGCGTCGATGGCTGGCCCCAGCGATTCATCTCCCCGGCGAAGCAGAATGGCCCGGGTGCCGGCGGGATCCTGACGAAGATGCTTGATGTCGATCACGTTTCAGCGATCGGGTAGGCCGGGCTCCAGGCCCCTGAAGCCGCAGTTGTCGTTGGTGAGAACCCTGAAGCTGACGGTCCGTGCGACATCGTCGAACGAGACCACCTCGAGCTTCGCGTACTTGGGAAGACCCAGCGAGGTGCAGGTGACCCGGCCGCGAACCACGTAACGCTCCCCCACAGCGATGGGTATGGCCTGGTCGGTGGTATACCCATCGCTGGGAGCAACGGTGATCGCCTCGAAGGTTTCGCTGCGGACCTGGAAACCCGGCTGGACACTCGCCGTCGCTTCGATGCCCATGACTGCACGGGGAAGAAAGACATGCCGGCCGTCGGGCTCGAGATTGTAGGCAAAATCGAAGTCGGTAAGGAGATCGGTGCGCACCCGACGGCTACCCTCGAGCGAGTAGGCGCTAGGGGTCGTCACCGGGGTTCCCTCCAAGGCGTAGAGCGTATCGCTCCGTTCCCCGTTGGTGACCGTCGGGTCGGGGAGTCCGTCGTCGCCGCCACACGCCGTTAGCGCCAGCACCGTTAAGCAGATCAGTAATGGTCTCATGGATTCGGGAAGGTTAAGCGTCACGCAGGGCGGAATCAACATGTTTTTGCTTGACTTCAATTGGTCCTACTCTCTACGTTCGGGAGCCCTTTCTCTGCCGAGAAACCTGATGGCCAGTCTCAACGAGGTGGTGCGCAGCCTGGCGGAGCGCACCGGCGTCCAGGGCGTGCTGGTGCTTAGTGGCGATGGCCTCCCCATCGAGCAGTCCGCTCGAGGATCCTTCGATGCGGAATCACTCGCCGCACTCACTGCCACGCTGGTGCAACATGCCGGTCGGCTCGGCGCCGGCTCGGCACAGGGGGCGCTCAAGACGGCCGTCCTCGAATTTGAGCGGGGACTCCTCGTCGTGGCCCAGGTCGGAGCCGGAGATTGTCTGGCGATCGTCGCCGCACCCGACGCGGATATCGGGCCCCTGCTCTACGATCTCCGACAGCATCGCCCCGCCCTGGCGGCGTTGCTCTAGGCGGGGCTGCGAGGCAGCTGGGCGGCGAGGGCAGCAACGCCAGCTACACCCTGATTCCTCACTCTATTAATTTCGCCATCAATCACTTCCACGATCTCCGCGTAAATACCGGAGCTTCTGTACCCATGCTGTTCACCGCCACGCTGCCCCGCAGCCCCGCGGCCCCGCTTCCATGAGATGGGCCGTCATTCTCGCCGGCGGCTCCGGCACTCGGTTCTGGCCCCTCAGTACACCAGAGCATCCCAAACAGCTGCTCCCGCTTGCCGGATCCACATCGACCGCTGAGGAGGCGGTAGATCGGCTCGCCGGCCTGATCCCCCGCGAGCGCATCCTGGTCGTCACTGGGGCCGCGCTGGCCCCTCAACTCCAGGAGAAGCTGAAGCTCTCCCCTGATAACGTGCTGGTCGAGCCCCGGGCCGCATCGACCGCGCCCGCGCTGATCTGGGCTACCTCTGAAGCTCAGCGCCGGGACTCCGACGCCGAAGTGCTGTCGCTCCACGCGGACTGGGCTGTGGGGGATGCCGCTGCGTTTCGCCGCACCGCGGATGCCGCTCTGCTCACCGCCCGGCAGTACCAACGGCTGGTGACCGTCGGGGTAGTGCCCTCCCGCACGGAAACCGGCTACGGCTACATCGTGCCGGGTCCTCCCTTGGGTGATGGCGCCCGCATGGTGGCGCGGTTCTCGGAGAAGCCGGACGCAGCTACCGCGCTGGATCTGATGGCGGCGGGGGCGCTCTGGAACAGCGGTCTCTTCGCCTGGACCGCGGAACGGCTGCTTCAGGAGACCGAAGCCCATACGCCTGAGGTGGCGCCTCACCTCCCGGCGCTCCGCTCGGGAGACGTGGATCGCTTCTTTCGGGAGGTTACGCCGATCTCGATCGATGTCGGACTGCTGGAGCGGAGCGATGCGGTGGCGGTGGTGAGCGGGTCGTTTGCCTGGGACGACATCGGGACTTGGCAGGCCCTGACCCGGGTGCGTCCCAAGGACCCTCATGGAAACGTCGTGATCGGCCGGGGCTTCATGCACAACTCGAGCGACTGCGTGGTCTGGGCCGAGCGCGATATGGTAGTCTTGAGCGGGGTCCAGGACCTTGTCGTCGTGCAGGCCAACGGGCGCATACTGGTGATGCCGGCTGAACATGCCGCCTCGATGAAGCAGCTCCTGGATGCGCTTCCACCCGAGATCCGCGACACCAGCTCTTGACCGCCCTCTACCTGCTCGAGCCGGAAGCGCCGGGTGCCGCATGGGCGCCCTTCACCGGGGTGCGGCCGGTCGCCGAGCTCAGAGCGGGGGTGTGGCGAATTCGGGAGCGGTGGGAAGCCGCGGTTGGCAACGACGCTTCTGCGCTGCTGGGGGACCACGCTGCCGGATTTGCCGAAGGTGACGAGCCCTCAGTCCAACCGCCGACCACCATAGAAGGCCCCGCAGTCGTAGCTGCTTCCTGGTTCGCACCGACGGGAGTTCCGGTGTCGCCCGGCAGCGGGATACGCCGGCTGACCCACCGGGGCGAAACGGTGGGCTGGGTCGTGGCAGCTGGGGAACGCTGGAGTGGGCCTCATGACAAGGGGCCGGCTCAGGAGATTGATGGAGTCCGCCTCCAGGGGACCTACGATCTGCTTACTGCACTGGAGCAATTGCTGCCGGCCGATTGTACCGACTTCCTCGTCGCTCCTCACCCTGGAGTGCCGGAAGGCAGCCTGGTGTTGGGTAATCCGGCCCACCTGATCTCCCTGGGTGCGACTGTGGAGCCGGGAGTCGTGTTCGACCTGCGGCAGGGTGCCGTGGTGCTGGACCAGGGCTCCGAGGTGAGAAACGGCACCCGATTGGAGGGACCCGTCTATGTGGGACCGGGTACCCGGGTCTTGGGAGGTTTCCTCAGGGGATCGGTCTTTGGGCCCGAGTGCAGAGTGCGTGGCGAAATTTCGGCCAGCGTTTTTCTGGGATTTGCCAATAAGAGCCACGACGGCTTCGTCGGTCACAGCGTGATCGGTCAGTGGGTGAACTTGGGAGCCGGCACGACGACCTCGAATCTCAAGAACACCTACGGGCCGGTGCGGCTGGAAGTCGATGGAGAACGGATCGAGACCGGTCGACAGAACCTGGGAAGCCTGATCGGGGACCACGCCAAGACGGCAATTGGGACCATGCTGGGAACCGGCACTGTCATTTCAGCAGGTGCCAACGTGTTCGGCCCCTCCATTCCACCGAAGTTCGTGCCGCCCTTTGCCTGGGGATGCGTCGGCAGCGAGCGGATGTCGGAAGACGGGTTCCTGCGCATTGCCGAGCGGGTCATGGTCCGGCGGAACGTGGTCTTCTCAGTGGATCGGCGGGAATCGTTGCGGCGCGCGTATCAGCGGAGCACTCGGTGATTACGCTCTACATGCTGGGCTCAGGCTCACGGGGCAACTGTTGTGCGCTCGAGTCCGAAGGTGTAGTGCTATTGATTGACGCCGGCTTCAGCGTT
>DASRIN010000613.1:0-4673 GCA_035649975.1 Gemmatimonadales bacterium | reverse complement strand
GATATCGGCGCCCCTCATGGAGCGACGGGCGGGCCGACGTGAGTCGGCGGCGCGGGGAACATACCGGTTGGTTCAGGCGCGGGCGTCGTCGAGGAAGACCAGCGCCTGGCGTTGGGAGACGACCGCTTCCAGTCCCTGGAGAACCGCGGGATCGATGACCGTACCGGACAACTCCCGCATGCGGGCCAGCGCCACGTCGGGATCCATCCGTTCCTGGTACGATCGCGCAGTGGTCAGGGCATCGTAGATCTCCACCGCGCCCACGATGCGGGCTCCCAGCGGAATGGCCTCCCCGGCCAGCCGGTCAGGATAGCCTTTGCCGTCCCACCGCTCATGATGGCTGCGGACAAAGGCGATGACATCATTGAGGTGCACCAGAGGAGCCAGGATCTGGGAGCCCACCGTGACATGCTGCTTCACCTGATCGTATTCCTCATCGGTCAGGCGTCCCCGCTTGTTGAGGATGTCTTCCCGGATGCCGATCTTGCCGATGTCGTGGAGCCGCCCACCGGTGCGCACCGCCTCGATCTGCTCGTCGGTACAGCCGAGTTGGGCGGCCACCATGGCGGACAGGTCGGCCACCCGGGCCGAATGACCCCTCAGGTAGGGGTCCTTGGCCTCCAGGGCGTTGACCAGGGCCTCGAGGGTAGCCACCGAAAGGCGCTCCTGGTTGGCCTGTTCCAGCCTGCGTTCGGCCACCCGGGCCGTGACCTCCTCCTTGAGCCATTGATTGATCTGCTGGCCCTCCAGCTGGGTATGGCGGCGCTGGAGGGCCTGGTGGATGGCCCGGCTCAGGTGGCCCAGGTCGATAGGCTTGACCAGGTAGTCGTAGGCCCCCCGCTGCATGCAAAGAGCTGCACTGGTCGCGTCATTTACCGCAGTCAGCATGAGCAGAGCGATGGTGGGCTCCAGCTCCATGATCTGGGGGACCAGGTCCACGCCGCTGATGCCCGGCATGTTCACATCCAGGAGCATTCCGGTGATCCGCTGGCGCTGGAGGATGGCGAGCGCTTCCTCTCCGCCGGCGGCCGTGGCCACGTCATAGCCCTGCTGCAGGAGAAACCGCCGGAGTGCGCTCCGGATTGCTTCCTCATCGTCGACGACGAGCAGCGTGACGGGCTCATCCGTAAGAGGCACACGGACTCCTCTCCCGGGTCAGGGGCTACCTGACAGGCTCGAGAGGCACGATGGTTTGATCTCAGGGTGTTGGAGAAAGTACTCGTTGGAGTTATCGGCTGCTACCCCACAAACTCCACTACTACCCGCTCCGGAATCAGCGCCGCCGAGTGGGCCCGGTCGAGCAGGGTCTGCACCGCTCGGCGTCCCCGGTCGCCATAGTCTACGGTCCAGTGGTTGACATACATGCCGACGAAGGTGTCGGTGCGCTCGTCCCCGATTCCCCGGTTGAACTGCCTGGCATGCGCCAGCGCCGGCGCCCTGTGCTCCAGCCCGTATTCGATACTGGCGCGGAGATCTCGCGCGATCTGCGCAATCGTGTCAGCTCCGAGGTCCCGGCGAACCGCGTTGCCACCCAGCGGCAGCGGCAGGCCGGTGTTCTCCAGCCACCAGGCGCCGAGATCGGCCCAGAGATGGAGCCCGGCATCGGCGTAGGTCAACTGGCCCTCGTGGATCAACAAGCCCAGGTCGTAATCACCATCCAGAACCGCCTCCTCGATCCGGTCGAACGGTACCACCTCGGCCACCAGGTCGGGCTGATAGAGCTGGAGTGCCAGGCCGGCGGTGGTAAGCCGGCCTGGGATCGCCACTCGCCGGCCGCGGAGAGCCTCTCGCGGATCGGTGGGACGCGGAAGGGTGGAGACCAGTCGGGGTCCGTAGCCGTCCCCCATGGACGAACCCGAGCTGAGCAGGGCGTACTGCCGCCACAGATAGGCATAGGCGTGAATCGAGACCGCGGTAACTTCCAGCTCGCCCCGGAGAGCGCGCTGATTCAGCGACTCGATATCGGCCAGCTCATGGACGTAGCGCAGGTCGCCGGTATCCAGCTTGCCCTCGGCCAGGGCGTAGAACATGAAGGCATCGTCGGAGTCGGGGCTGTGGGCGACGTGGATGGTCTGAGTCATGGGGACTAATCTAGGCGGTCAGGCGGTCGGGCGGTCAGGCGGTCGCCGCGTGTCATCCTGAGCGCAGCGAAGGATCTCTAAGCCCCCGAAGGGATTCTTCGATTCACTCAGAATGACCCCTGCTCATTCAGCTTGTTCCGCCTCCTGTCTAAACTCTTCGACTACCGGCTTATGCTCCAGGTACTCGACCCGGTTGGCGGCCAACTCGGCGGGATAGTGCTGGAGAAAATCGCGTTGCGCCCGCGCCACGGCCTTGGTATCCCCCGCCATTCGGGCGGCGGTGCCCCGGATGATGTAGCCGAACAGGTGTCCGGGCGACTCCTGCAGTATGGTGTCGGCCAGAGCGCGAGCCTGAGGAACGCCGCCTCCCTGCAGGTAAATCACCGCTGCATGGTAGCGGGCGTCCACATCGCGGGTCTCCAGCTGCGCGTAGGCACCGAGCGCCATCGGGGTGAACCGCTCGATCTCCTCCGGCTGACCCCGCTCCGCTGCCTGCATGATGCGGTTGAACAGCCGGTCGAAGCGCTCCCGCGGGCTCATGCTGCTGATGTCCGGTGCCCGATCGCCCCCGCTCGCCCCCGTGTTTGCCATGTCGGGCACAGCGGGCTGGGGTGACGCGCTGGAGACCTTGTACGCGATCCCTCCGACCAGGGCGACGCACAACACCCCGGCGATGATCCAGGCATTGCGGTCCGACCGCACCCTGGGCCCGCCGCCGACCGGAGCTCCGCACCGGTGGCAGAACCGCGCCTGGGGTGAGAGCTCGGCCCGGCAGGCAGCACAGGCCCGATCGGTGAGGCTCGCGCCACAGGCGCTGCAGAAGTTGCCGGACGCAGCAGAGCCGCAGGACGGGCAGGTGGTAGTCGGTGAGGTCATCGCGGAAGAAGCGTAAACGGTAAATGGTGAACGGTAAACGGCGGCGGAGCATCGGAGGGTCGGAGAGTCGGGAGGAGTTGTCATTGCGAACACCACCGGATTGCTTCGGGCCTGCGGCCCTCGCAATGACTTCCCGCTTACCCGCTTACGCACCTACCCGCTTACCCACCTACCCGCTCCCGCTTACCGCCTACCGCCCACCGCTTACCTTTCCCGTTCACCGTTCACCGTTCACTGTTCCCGCTGTCGGTTTAACTATGCCCGAGCGAAAACAGCGCATTCCTGGCCCACCCGAACGCCCCAGCCTCGAGGGCTTCCCCAGCGACCTCGGCAGCGCGGGGAAGAACGACGTGCTGGAGCTGGCCCGCCGCTTCCGGGTGGACTTCCTGCGGCTCCAGTTCACCGATATCCTGGGCGTCAACAAGAACGTGGAGGTGCCCCCCAGCCAGTTCGAGAAGGCGCTGGAAGGGGAGATCATGTTCGACGGCTCTTCGATCGAGGGATTCGTCCGGATCGAGGAGTCCGACATGCTGCTCAAGCCGGACCTGCACACCTTCCGCATCCTCCCCTACGACGATGAGGGTGGCCGGGTCGCCCGCCTGCTGTGCGACATCTACACGCCCGATGAGCAACCGTTCGCCGGATGCCCCCGCACCACGCTCAAGCGCCAGGTGGAGCGGGCCCGGAAGCTCGGCTTTGCCATGATGGCGGGCTGCGAGGCCGAATTCTTCATGTTCGAGAAGGCCCCGGACGGCTCTCCCACCACCGTCACTCATGACGAAGCCGCGTACTTCGACCTGGGGCCGCTCGACCGGGGCGAGGAGATCCGCCGAGTCATCGTGGAACAACTGGTGGAGATGGGGTTCGAGGTCGAGGCGGCCCATCACGAAGTGGCCACCGGCCAGCACGAGATCGATTTCCGCTACGCCGACGCGCTCACCACCGCCGACAACCTGACCACCTTCAAGTTCGTGGTCCGCAACGTGGCCAGCCGGTTCGGCTACATCGCCTCCTTCATGCCCAAGCCGATAGTGGGGATCAACGGCAGCGGCATGCACACCCATCAGTCACTCTTTCGGGGCAAGGAGAACGCGTTCTACGATCCCAAGGCGGAGTATCAGCTCTCCGCCACGGCCTTAAGCTATATCGAGGGGCTGCTGCAGCACGCGCGCGGCTTCTGCGCCATCACCAATCCACTGATCAACAGCTACAAGCGGCTGGTACCCGGCTACGAGGCGCCGGTCAATGTGGCCTGGTCGATGCGGAATCGCTCCCCCCTGGTGCGCATCCCCGACCGCCGCGGGCTCGGCACCAGGTGCGAGCTTCGGATGCCCGACCCCTCCTGCAACCCCTATCTGGCGCTCACGGTCCAGCTGGCGGCTGGCCTGGACGGCATCGAGCGCAAGCTCGAGGCCCGGGAACCGGTGAGCCGCAACATTTTCGCGATGAGTTATCGGGACCGTCGCAAGTACCGGATCGACGAGCTCCCCCGTGACCTGCACGAGGCGCTGGAGCTATTCGAGAAAGACGATGTCATCCGCGCGGCTCTGGGAGAGCACCTGACCGAACGGTTCCTCGAGGCCAAGCGCGACGAGGTGATGCAATACAACCTGCAGGTGAGCCGGTGGGAGATCGAAAACTATTTGGGGAGGTATTGAGCGGGCGGTCAGGCGGTCAGGGAGTCACGAGGAGCGAAGGTCGAGCCGATCACCCTGG
>DASRIN010000612.1:0-2572 GCA_035649975.1 Gemmatimonadales bacterium | reverse complement strand
AGAATAGAGCAGTTGGGGCATCCGTTCCCGCAACTCGGCAAACGTCCCCACACCGGTTTGAATCGTCCCCGCTACGAATGCCGCTGCGGGGCCTATGCGCTCACGGACCGCCAGCGGGTAGGTCGCGCTGTTGACCCGGGGGTTCAGCTCCGCGAGGAATGCGCGGGGGTTGCCGTCCGGCGCGAGGTACTCCACAAAGTCGAATCCGGCGATGCCGGTGTAGCCCATGTCTCCCAACCATTCGCCGATTCGGCAGGCCCATCGCACCATGTTGCCGGTGCAGCGAGCGCCCGTCGGATACGCGTTTCCCCGATGAGTCAACTCCCGATCGAGCAGCTGATCGGTGATCCCGACGCATTCGGTCGAGCCGTCGGGAGAGATGTAAATCTGCACGTTGGGTGAGATCACCGGGTCCACCATTGCCTCAACCAGGTAGGTCCGGTTGGACCTGCCCCCGGCGAGCCGGGCCTCCAACGCGGCCAGGTCTCCGGCACCGCCGTAGATGAAGGTAGCTGAGCCCGCTGCTCCCAGGGTCCCGCGGACGATGACTCGGCCGGTATGGCGACTCTGGCGCTCGAGAGCCGACCGAAGTACGGCCAGGTCCCTCTCCCGCGGCCGCTCGCCGGGCCCCAGCTTCACAACCTCTCCCCGAGCCACCGGCACGCCGAGCTCCAGCGCCTTGGCACGGATGTGTTCCTTGGAATCGGCGTAGGCCACCAGATCGGGATCTCCCCCGATCATCTGTATCAGCCTTCCGGTCCGTTCGCTCAAGGCTCGCCCCAGCTCGAACTGCCCCGCAGTGCTGAAGAACGGATGGAGCTGGGCCGTCCTCTGGAGCTGCATCCGGCCCTCCAGGAAGGCCAGCGCCTCCTCTGAGTCCAGCAGCCGCTCCCACAGCGGACCACTGCCGGACTGAAACCGGGAGGTGACGATGAGATTTGCCGGCGCGGGGCCGAGGCCAAGGTGTTCGAGGAACTCCAGGTAGTCCGGCTCGACCTCCTCGGGGACGCATACAAGGTCGTTGCGGTCCGCCAGAAGCAGCGCCCGTTCGGCATAGCGCTCCACGCCCGGATTCAACTCACTCAGCTCGGCCAGGTAGTCGATGGACGTCGCACAATGGACGAAGAGTCGGGAGCCGGTACCCGCCCCGAGGCTCTGAAGCAGCTGGCCCATGGGTTTGACTATGCCGGGTTGCTGGCTGAGACGGGCGGAACCAGGGAGCGAACCGCGCGGAATTTGCCGGTGGGCTCGAGAGGAATGTGGTCCAGCAGTTGGACGGCAAACTCGACGCCGGGGCCCAGGAGCGGCGACACCGCCCGCTCGACCTGCCGGACCTGCTCCGACACTCCGGCTTCGGTGGGAATGACGCGAAGGACGACGCGGTCCCGGCGCTCCTGCAGCAGCTGGTACTGGCGAATCCAGCTATCGCCCCCGGCGATGAAGGTGGTGAGGAGCTGATAGGGATGGATCACCCGGCCGTCGGGGAGAGTAAAGCAGTCGATCGCCCGGCCCTGAATGTGGCGAATGGTCGAGAACGGTTGTCCGCAGCGGCAGCGGTCCTCGCCCATGGTGATGATGTCGCCCAGGCGGTAGCGGATGAACGGCATGGCAAAGGCGTTGAGACTGGTTACCACCGCTTCGCCCTGCTCTCCCGGACGGGCCGGACGGCCGTCGCGCAAGACCTCGAGAATCACGCCGTCGTCGCAGGTGTGGAGCTCGCCGGTCTGGGCGCACTCCCAGGCCAGCAGAGGAAACTCGTGGCTGGAGTAGGTCTGCCGGACTGGAGCGCCGAAGGCCTCGGTCAGGCGCCGCTGCATGACCGAGGTCAATACCTCGCCGCCCACGATCAGGAGCCGGGGGTGGATCGCGGGATCAGCGTTCGAGGCCAGGTAGTCCGCCACCCGGCACAGGATGCCCGGCATGCCGGTGATGACATCGGGACGAAGCCCGCGCAGCTCCCGCGCGATCAGCTCAGGCTCCTGCAGCCCGTCCAGCCGGTAGGATCCGGCGACGCCCAGCGCCCGGAGCGTCCGTCCGATCAGCTTTCGATCGTTGGGGTCGCTGCGCCGAGCCACTCCAACGGCGACCCGGCGGTCGCCCAGGCCCAGCCCCATGGAAGCGAACGCCCGAAGCCGGAACAGATGGTTCCGCTTGTCCTCCAGCCAGGTGCGCCGGATGACGAACGGCTCGCCGGTCGCCCCGCTGGTGCGGGCGGTGAGCAGCCGGCTCGGGTCAACTCCAGAGTCCAGAACCTGCCCCGGCGGGAGCGGGCGCAGATCCTGTTTGGAGGTGATTGGAATCAGGTCGAGATCCACGACGCCGCGAACGTGCCGCGGGTGCAGCCGATGCCGGTCGAACAGCTTGCGGTAGTAAGGAACCCGCTCGTATGCGTGCACCAGCAGCCGGCGCAGCTCCGCGTCCCGGTGGGCAGCGAGCTTCTCTCGAGAACCCCAGATCATCCCGCCTCCGCTCCGTAGACTCCAGACCCCGCCGCGGGCACAGCCTGAAACCGGTTACGCACTTCGTCGCGCACCTCGGAATCGCGGACGCCCCGCGCCGCCTTCCGCAGGGT
>DASRIN010000611.1:0-7347 GCA_035649975.1 Gemmatimonadales bacterium | reverse complement strand
TGGTGAGATCATCGGGGGATCGCAGCGGGAAGACAAGTACGACAAGTTGCTCGCCCGAATCAAGGAGCAGGGTCTGGATCCCGAGTCGTACCGCTGGTATCTCGACCTCCGGCGATACGGAACCTTCGTGCACTCGGGATTCGGTCTTGGCGTCGAGCGCACCGTGGCCTGGATCTGCGGCATTCCCCACATCCGGGAAGCGATCGCGTTTCCTCGACAGATCCACCGATTATACCCATAGATCAGGACTGCTTCACCTCGTCCCAGAGCGCGTCCAGGACTTGTAGACCGGCAGAGCCCACGTCGATGCCCCGCTCGGCGGCCAGCCGTTCGAGCTCCTCAAACCGCTGGCGGAACTTCCGATTCGCTCGGTCCAGTGCCGATCCGGGTTGCACTCCTGCCTTGCGGGCCAGGTTGACCACGGCAAAGAGCAGATCGCCGATCTCCGACACCAGCTCATCGTCAGGAGGGGTAGCAGGTGTGTTGGGATCGGTCATCGGACGCGAATCGCCGGCATGATTGTCCGGCAGGTGTTCCTCTACCTCGGCCAGCTCCTCCCGAACCTTCTGCAGCGGCCCATCCAGATCCGGCCAGTCGAATCCCACCGAAGCGGCCCGCTCCTGAAGCCGATAGGCCATCAGCAGGGCGGGCAGGGTGGGGATGATCCCGGCGAGGACGGCTCCCTGCCGTTCCCGCCGCTTGATGCGCTCCCAGGGCTCGGGCTGGCCCAGACCGTACAAATGCGGGTGGCGCCGGCGCATCTTCTGCTCCAGCCCGGTGGCCACGTCGTCCGCGCTGAACTCCTCCCGCTCCTCCGCGATGACGAGCTGGAACGCCAGGTGCAGGAGAGCATCACTCAGCTCGCTGCGAATCGCCTGGACGTCGCCCTCGGCCAAGGCATGGTCCAGCTCCAGAAGCTCTTCCACCAGGTAAGGCCGCAGCGTCTCCCGGGTTTGCGCCCGGTCCCAGGGACAGCGGTCCCGAAGCTCTCGCACCATGGCGAGCGCACGGCCCAGCGCCGAATTGTCTTGCATGTGCCTCCTACGCCCGATATGATACCGCGGCTCACCCATGACCTTTTCACCTGACACACAGCGCGCCTGGGTGGACATCGACCTGAGTGCGCTGGTGGCCAACGCCCGCACGGTCGCCAAGGTTTCTCGCAGCCGACTGCTTCCGATGGTCAAAGCTAACGGTTACGGGTTGGGGGCGGTGGAGATCGCGCGAGCCTTGGAGGCGGTGGAGCCCTGGGGCTATGGCCTGGCCTCGCTCGAGGAGGCAGGGTCACTCCGCTCGGCGGGCATCACCCGTCCTCTCCTCGTCGTCACGCCGCTCATCCCCGATTGGATACCGCGATTCCTCGAGTTCGATCTGCGGGCCTCCATCGGAGATCCCGCGGCCCTCCAAGCCTGGGTGAGTCAAAGCCGCCGGCCCTTTCACATCGAGATCGACACCGGAATGAGCCGGACCGGGGTGCGGTGGGATGATCGCGATGCGCTGAAGGCGATGCGGTCTACCCTGACGACGAGCCCGGGCTGGGAGGGAATCTTCACCCATTTTCTGGATGCTGAATCCGACCCGGCCACGACCGCGACCCAGTGGTCTCGGTTCCAGCAGACGCTCGAGTCCTTGCCCCGGCGACCAGCCATCGTCCATGCGGCGAACAGCGCGGCTGCGCTACAGGGGACTCGCTATGCCGCGGATCTGGTTCGACCCGGGATCTACCTGTACGGCGGAGCCGCCGGTGACGCCCGCCCGAGACCGGTTGCGGCTCTCCGGGGCCGCGTCGTGGCGCTGCGATCTTTGCAGCCCAGCGACAGCGTGGGATACGGCGCAACCTGGCGGGCTGAGGAAAAGTGTATGATCGCAACGCTGAGCGTCGGCTACGCTGACGGCTTCCCCCGTTCCTCCGCGGATGGCGGGCAACGGATCCGGCACATCGAGTTGAACGACAAGCTGGTGCCCATTGTCGGGCGAGTGACCATGGATATGTGCATGGCCCTGGTGGAGCGTCCGGTCATGGTAGGCGATGTCGGGACAATCTATGGCGGTCTGGTGTCGGTTGATGAGCAGGCAGAAAACGCAGGGACCATCTCCTACGAGCTGCTCACTCGGTTGGGCCCTCGGGTGGTCCGCCGCTATCGGGGGCAGACGTGAATCCACACTTCGCATCTCTGGTCCTGGGGCTGGCGCAGCAGGCTGAAGCCGCGCTGAACGGCCAATTGCCTCCCGGTGCTGAGGCGCTGGGCGATGCCCGACAGGTGGCCCAGACCCTGATCGACACCTTGGGCATGCTGGCGGAAAAAACCGCAGGACATTTGGAGCAGGATGAAAAGCAGCTCCTGGACCAGGCAGTGACCTCCCTCCGCTTCCGCTACGTACAAACCATGCCGAAGCCGTGACCCGCCGGGCGGCCATAATCGTTCTCGACGGCCTGGGTATTGGTCCCGCGCACGACACCGATTTGTACCACGATGCAGGGAGCGATACCCTGGGGAACGTGGCGCGCGCGGTCGGCGGACTGTCGCTACCGGAGCTGGAGGCTCTGGGCCTGGGCAGGTGTGCCGACCTCGAGGGGATAGCACCGGTTTCGGAGCCCGGAGCAGCCTTTGGCGTGTGCGAGCCGGCGAGTCCCGGCAAAGACAGCACCACCGGACACTGGGAGATCTGCGGTCTGATACTCCAGCAGCCGTTTCCCACCTACCCCGCGGGTTTTCCTCCGACCGTCATCGAGCAGTTCGCCCGAGAGACCGGCAGGGGTGTCCTCGGCAACAAGGCCAGCTCGGGAACCGCGATCCTGGATGCCTACGGCGAGGAACACTGCCGAACCGGCAAGTGGATCGTCTACACGTCGGCCGACAGCGTTTTTCAGGTTGCGGCGCACGAATCCACCGTTCCACTCGAGGAGCTATACGCAGCCTGCCAGGTGGCCCGGCAAATTCTTCAGGGCGAGCACGGGGTTTCCCGGGTCATCGCGCGGCCGTTTGCGGGTCAACCTGGTCAGTGGCAACGGACCCCCCGCCGCCGTGACTTCAGCCTGCCGCCACCGGGCGCGACGCTGCTGGACCGGCTGGTTGAGGCGGGGATTCCGCGGGTTGGCGTCGGCAAGGTGGACGATTTATTCGCTGGGCGCGGCATCAGCAGCGTGCATACCGCGACCAATCGGGAGGCCTATGCGCTCATCGGCCAGGCGCTCGATACCATGACCGAGGGGCTGCTGCTGGCCAACGTGATCGAGTTCGATCAGACGTGGGGCCACCGAAATGACATCAACGGATTTCGGACCGGACTCGAGGAGCTCGACGGGGCGCTTCCCGGCCTGCTGCGCCCAGTCAGAGAGCAGGACCTCGTTATCTTTACCGCCGATCACGGCAATGACCCTACGACTCCCTCGACCGATCACTCCCGCGAGGTGGTGCCGCTCCTGGTGGTAGGGCACCGGGTACGTTCGGTCGATCTTGGTCGCCGGCCGACCTTTGCCGATATCGGACAAACCATTGCCGAGTTTCTTCGGGTGCCACCGCTCGCGGCGGGGGCATCGTTCTTATCCGAGGTTTGGCGTGACTGATCCGCTCATTGCTGCGGCCCGGAGTGCCCAGGCTCGAGCCTATGCTCCCTATTCGAATTTCCGGGTTGGAGCGGCGCTCGAGGCCGACGATGGGAGCGTGTTCCTCGGCTGCAACGTCGAGAATGCCTCCTACGGCCTGACCATCTGTGCGGAGCGGGCGGCGATCTGCGCGGCAGTCAGTGCCGGAGCCAGACACTTCCGCCGGGCGGTGGTGGTTTCAGACACGCACCCTCCGGCTGCACCCTGCGGCGCCTGCCGGCAGGTGTTGGCGGAGTTCGGCCTGGACCTGCCGATCGAAGGGGTAGGCGCGAGCGGCACCGTCCGCTGGCGGCTTTCGGATCTGCTCCCGGAGGCGTTCGGTCCGGAGCAGCTCCGGTGAGGCTGGGTTTCCCGGGGCTGCTGGCAGCCGTGGCGGTTCTCAGCGGCTGCCGGGAGCAGCTGACTGCCCCGGCTGACTGCCCTGCACTCTGTCCTGGCGGGACATCTCAAGTACTAGAAGAGGTCATCGAGGCTATCCAGTTTACCGACAGCAGTTACATCGGATATGTGCCACCACAATCTGCGCCCGCCCTGCTGGTCTCCAACGGCCTCCGAGGATACGAGCAGCGGGCTGTCATGCGGTTCCCCGCCCGTCCCGACTCGGTTGCGGTGCGGGATACCCTCCGCTCCTACGTCATCGATTCGGTCTCTCTGGGGTTTTCCGTCCTGGCGTTGGACACCACCCTTACCGGCGTGCAGGTCCAGGTGTATCGACTGCCGCGGACCATCGACTCGACCGCCACGTATGCCCAGGTCGATCCGGCGTTCGTTCCGGAGAACCTGATCGCCACCATTCCGATCGCGGCTGACCTCAACACCGGTGGGATCCGGGCCCTGCTTACCGGCGCCGATCTGGCCCGGGTTGCCATCCCCCCGGCCGATAGCGGCATCCTGGCGCTGGGAGTCCGCCTCGATGCTCCAGTTGCTACGGGTGTGCGGCTCGGAGCTGCGGCGTCGGGCACCGGTGCCGTGTTTGTGACCTACGCGACCCTCGACATACCTGATACCGGCAGCGTCAGGCAGCGGTCGCTTCCGCTGACCGCGACCTTCAACTCGTTTTTGTCCGCCGTGGAGGAACCGGTAGACACCACTCTGCTCACGGTTGGCGGAGAGCCAGCCGCCCGAACGCTGCTCCGCTTCAATCTGCCCTCTCGCATCAGAGACTCCGCCGACATCGTCCGCGCGACGCTCGAGCTCACTCCAGTGGCGCCGATCAACGGACTCCCGACTGATCCAGCCCGGCTTCGAGCCCGGATCGTGCTCTCTGATCTCGGGGCCAAGTCTCCGCTGGAGTCGCGGATCTTCGCCCCGGACACGTTGCAGCCCGGCACATCCGGTCTGGTCCAGGTGGAGGTCGTCCGGCTGGTGCAGCAGCTCTGGATAGCGAATCCATTGCTTCCTACGGCTTTGATGCTGTCGCTCGCCCCCGATCTCGAGGGCGCCTGTTTTTCCCGGCCGGTCTTCTACTCGACCCGGGCCGCTGACCCTGCGGTCCGGCCCCGCCTGCGAATCAGTTATCAGCTCGCATTCCCTTTCGAGAATCCCTGAGTGCGCGTCGCTTGCCTGTTCCTGGCCCTGGCCTTGACTCCCGCGGTTACCGAAGCCCAATCGGTCCAGTTCGGAGTGCGTGGTTTGGGCATACCCGGCCGCAGCCTGGCCACGCGAGCCATCGGCAGCGGCGGCGCCTTCGGGCTGTTCGATCTCGAATCCAGCCAGAATCCAGCGGCGCTGGTCAGCGCCACCACGCTGACCAGCGTCTTCACGCTCAGTCAGGGCATTCAAACGGTAGAAAATCCGGCCGGCACGGCGGACACGCGGGTGACTCGGTTTCCCCAGTTGATGGTCGCGGGGCCGGTGCGGACGAGCGGGCTGGGACTGGGGGTGAGCTACTCCAACTATACTAGTCGCGATTTCACTCTCGAGACCTCCGGCACCATCGACTTGCGGGGGGTCCCGGTTGGAATCACCGATTCATTCATATCGCGTGGTGGACTGAGCGACTTTCGCTTTGCCGCCGGTTACCGCCTCCGCGGACAGATGTCGGCCGGAGTGGGGTTTCATTTGATCACCGGCTCCAACCGCCTCGAGTCCCGTCGCTCCTTTGCCGATCCCGATTCGGCCTACGTCTCCAGTCTCCAGCGGGCGGAGATCTCTTTCGCGGGGGTCGGTGTCTCCGCTGGTCTGATACGGCAGTTAGGTCCCCGTTTCGCCGTGGCCACCATGGTACGCTGGGACGATCATCTGAGGGTCGACCGCGATTCCAGCCGCGTGGGCACCGTGGATCTGCCTTTTAGCTTCGGGCTGGGAATGCAATGGCGGCCTGCGCCCACGCTTAGCCTGGCTGGCCAAGCTATCTACCGGACCTGGTCAGGGGCCAACAGCGATCTGCTGGAACAGGGGGGTACCGGGGCGGAGAACACGCTGGAAGCAGCCGCCGGTGGGGAGTACACCCCTGACCCAAAGCTGCCAACCCGCTGGCCCATTCGGTTTGGTGGCCATTATGCCCGGCTGCCGTTCCCCTTGGTGCCGGGCCAATCCGCGGACGAGATCGGAGTCTCCGCCGGTACCGGAATGCGATTTGGCCAGCAGCGTGCCGGGATCGACCTGGCCGTCGAGCATGTCTGGCGCTCCGAGGACGTGTACTCGGAACATGGCTTCATCCTCTGGCTGGGTGTTTCGGTCCGCCCATAGGTCGCGCACTCCCGGTTCACGTCGCCTGATCGCCGGTCCGGCTATAATTGCTCCATGTCCAAGCGCGTCTACATCGAGACCTACGGCTGTCAGATGAACGTGGCTGATTCCGAGCTGATGCTCGGGATTCTGGGCCGGGACGGGTATGTCCAAACCGCCGACCCGGCGGATGCCGACGTGATGCTGGTGAACACCTGCGCGGTGAGGGACAACGCCGAGCAGCGAGTCATCGGCCGGATGGGCGAGCTCCAGCGGTACAAGCGGTCCGACGGCGTGCTCGGCGTCGTCGGTTGCATGGCCCAACGACTCGGGCCAGCGCTCCTCGCCCAGGTTCCCCGGGTGGACCTCGTGGTCGGTCCGGACGCCTACCGGAACCTGCCCGAGCTCTTGGGCGTGGCACAGTCAGGCCAACGGGTGAACGACACCGAGTTTCGGTCTTGGGAGCACTACGAGGACGTCCCCCCCGCGCGGGAAAAGGCTCCGACCGCTTTCGTGACGGTACAGCGGGGCTGCGACTACCGGTGCACCTTCTGTATCGTCCCGCACACCCGCGGGCCGGAACGCAGCCGGAGACTCCCCGATGTCATCCGCGAGATTACAGATCTGGTGGAGCAGGGAACCACCGAGGTCACCCTGCTGGGGCAAACTGTCAACAGCTACCACGACGGCCAGCACGACTTCGCCGATCTCCTGCGGGCCGCCGGTGCTGTCGAGGGACTTCGTCGGCTCCGATTCACCAGCCCCTATCCCACCGAGTTTACCTCCGCTGTCATCGAAGCCATGGCCGCTACGGGCGCGGTCTGCGAACACGTGCATCTGCCGGTGCAGAGTGGATCCAACGCCGTACTCAAGCGGATGCTCCGGCGGTACACCCGGGAACGCTACCTGGAAGTGGTGGGCCGACTTCGTGACGCCATCCCCGGAATTACGCTCTCCACCGACATCATCGTTGGATTTCCCGGCGAGACCGACGCCGACTTTCAGCAGACCCTGAGCCTCATTGCTGAAGCCGACTTCGATGATGGGTACACCTTCGTGTACTCCGTCCG
>DASRIN010000610.1:0-7398 GCA_035649975.1 Gemmatimonadales bacterium | reverse complement strand
GACGCTCCCGGCCGCATCCACCGTCCGCTTGGCCTTGGCTCCCTCCAGCCGCCCGATCGCCGCGATCCGCCCGTCACGGATACCCAGGTCGCCCGAGTACCACGGCGAGCCGGTGCCGTCGATGATGCGGCCGTTGCGGATAATCAGGTCGTAGGTTGGCTGCTGAGCGGCGAGGGTGACGGGAATGCTAACGAATGCGAGCAGGTATTTGAAAATTCGCATGACAGTGTCTTAAACATGCAGAGTGGATTGTCATTCTGACACGTTCGCTGGATGATTGTTCGCTGCTATCCGACTCGTGACTAGCGACTAGGGACTATCGACTAGCCAGCGCGTAGCTCAGGGTTTCCAGCTCCAGCGCCAGGTTCACCGTCTTGACCACCACGTCGTCCGGCACTGCCAGTTGCACCGGCGCGAAATTGAGGATGGCCTTGACGTTGAGCGAGACCAGTCGGTCGGTGACGGCCTGAGCCACGTTCCCCGGCACCACCAACACCGCCATGTCCAGCGGACGGCGGGCCGATTCCTTTTCCAGGGACTCGATATCGAGCACGGTGAGGCCGTTCCACTGGCGTCCGATCTTGGCCGGATCGCTGTCGAAGATGGCCACGATGTCGAATCCGCGCTGCTTGAAACCTCGATACTGGACCAGCGCGCTGCCGATCTTCCCCGCGCCGATCATGCCTACCCGGTAGCGTCTCTTGAGACCCAGGATATCCCGCAGCCGGTCGGCCAGCTCGGGCACGGGGTAGCCCAGACCCCGCTTGCCGAACGACCCGAAGAACGAGAGATCCTTCCGGACCTGGGCCGAAGTCGTTCCGCCCCGGGACGCCAGTGCGCCCGAGCTCACAGTGCCGATTCCCTGCCCTTCGAACTCTTCCAGGAAGCGAAGGTACAACGACAGGCGACGGACGGTGGACTCGGCGACTTTGCGCATGAAACTTTATGTGAAATGTTTCACAAAGTTACCGTCGCGCCCACCCCCAGTCAACGAGGGTCTGGTGCAGCCGGGCAAACTGCTCCGGACTGAGGGTCTCCGGCCGCACCGTCTGGGGCAGCTCCACCTCGCGCAACAGAGCGCTCAGTTGCGAGGACTCCCAACCAGTCAGCTCCCGAAGCCCGCGCAGCAGCTGCTTGCGGCGAAATCCGAAGAGTCCCACGACCACCGCACGAAAGCTGCCCCGCAGAGGCCGGCTCACCAGCGGCTCATCCAGCGGCACGATCCTGAGCACCGCCGAGTCGACCTTGGGCCGCGGCTGGAAGGCACCGGCTGCGACTGTGAACAGACGCTCCGCCCGGGCAACCGCTTGTACTCCGACGCTGAGCGCTCCGTACTCGGAGGTGCCCGGGCGCGCGGTGATCCGATCGGCTACCTCCTTCTGGACCAGGAACACGATCCGATCCGGCTCGGGCGGGGTCAGCGCCTTCTCCAGAAGCGGCGAGGTGATGTTGTAGGGAATGTTTCCGGTGACCAGGAAGGGAGGGGTGGCGACGCTGTGCCAGTCCAGGGTGAGAGCGTCACCCTCGATCACCTTCACGTCAGGTAGTCGAGCTCGGAGCGGCTGGATGAGGTCGCGATCCTTCTCGACTACAATGATCCGACCCGCCCGCCTGGTCAGTGCCTCGGTAAGGCCACCTGGCCCGGGGCCAATCTCCAGAACTGTATCGTCCGGTCCGGCTTCGAGGGCATCGGCGATTCGGGCCAGAATTCCCGGATCGGTCAGGAAATGCTGCCCCAGGCGGCGCTTGGCCCGCGGCACTTCAGATCCGCATCACCAACAGCGTACGATCATCGAGCGGCTTGATGCCGAACGATTCGGCGTCGTCCAGCACCGCGCGCACGATTGCCTCGGCCGATTCCGCCCGATGGATGGAGATGCGGTCCAGCAGGCGCTGCTCGCCATACGGCTCACCGGCCTCATTGCGCGCGTCTACCAGGCCATCGGTCCAGAGCGCCAGCAGATCGGAGCCGGGCTGCCAGGAAACCTGGCGCCGCTGGATCGTCCCCATCGCAGCCAATCCCAGCGGTGGTGCGGTGGCCTCCAGCCGCTCGGGGGCTCCGCTCCGAGGCACCCGGAAGGCATGGGGGTGGCCTGCGTTGGAATACGAGAGTCGCTTGGACTGCGGATCGAGTACTCCATAGAACACGCTGAAGTGCATCTCGGTCCTGGCGAGCTCCGGGGACAGACTGTCGAGTAACGCCGTCAGGGTTTCGTCGGGGGTGGCCTCCGCAGCGGCATGGATCCCGGCTGCAGCCATCACCAGCGCCATTACCAGCGCCGCAGAAAAGCCGTGCGACGCCACATCACCCAGCATGACTCCGACCCTGCCCCGGCCTAACCGGGTAAAAGTGTAGAAGTCACCACCTACCGATTCGGCCGGAAGACAGCGCGCCGCCACTTCGGCATCGCCCTGCAGGACCGAGGGCGAGGGCAACAGCTTGAGCTGCAGGTCATGCGCCAGCTCGAGTTCTCGCTGCACTCGTTGCTGCTGGAGGTCCCGGTCCACCAGCCGGGCGTTCTCCACCGCGGCGCCGATCTGGTTGGCGACGGCACTCACCAGCTTGCGATCGTCCAGCGTGAACCGATCCCCTCCGATCCGATCGGTCAGGTTGATCACCCCGACGCAACGCACGCCGGTTCCCGGCGCCGCGTAGCAGATGGGAACACTGATGAAGGAATCACCCCGGTAGCCCCGCTCATCCCCGCACTCCGGCGCGATTGAGTCGGGGTTGGTCGGATCGAAGGTGATGATCCGCTGTTCGCGGAAGACTCGGGCGGAGACCGAGCAGTCGTCGTCCACCTCCACCGGAGCCAACCCGTCGGCTGCAAAGCCCCGGGCCGCCACGGTCCGCAGGGTATGGGTGGCCTCCTCGTATACCATGATGGATCCCCGGCGCGCGCCAACCACTGCGCTGACCTCCTGGACAATGATCTGCGCGGCTTCCTCGAGCCGGACCGTCCGGCCCAGGATTTCACTGATCGCGTAGAGCAGATCGATCTCTTCGTACCGGCCGGCCAGCTCCTCCGCCACGTGGGCGCGCTGGCGTTCGGACTCGAGCAAGGCGGCGACCACGGGAGCAATTCGCTGAGCAGTGGCGGCCAGTCCGCTGAGCTCTGTACCGCCGATTTCCAGCCACACGCCGGCCGCGCCTGGCACCGGCTGGAGCCATGCTGGGCCATCGACCGTTTCGACCAGGCCGGCCTGCTGTGGTACCGACCCGTCCTCGGCGCGCCACAGCCGCACCCGGCCACTGACGAGCGAGCCCAGCGCGCGCAGCACGTGATCAAGGCGCCCTAGGAGCGGCGCAGTATCATGCAGATGGAGTTTCCTTGCTGGTTGAACTGCACGGCGTCAACGAGCTTGCGAATCAGAAAGAGTCCCCGGCCTCTCGCTTCGTCCAGCTGTTCCGGCTGGATCGGCTCCGGAACCGCGGAAGGATCGAATCCGGGTCCCTCATCGGTGACGTACAGCGTGATGGCTTCTGGCCCCAGCTCGGCCCGGACCTCGACCCACTTATTACAGTCCTCGCAGTTGCCCCGGAGGATGGCATTGCTGAGCGCCTCGGAGAGAACCACCCGCAGCCGAAACCGGGTGGTGGCCGTGGCCGCGTGGCCGGCCAGGCAGTGGCGGGTGACCAACTCCACCGCTTCCTCGATACAGTTGACGTCGCTGGGAAGCCGCAGGGTGACCAGTGTGGCCGCCCCTCCGGCAGCCGACGCCGAGGTCCGGCGGACACAGAGGCGGAGCGGCGAAGTCATTGCCGCCTGCTAGAAGCTGGCCAGGGCCTGCTCGGGGGTTTCGGTGATGGCGAAGAGGGTATCCAGCTTGGTGAGCTCGAACAATGAGCGGAGATCGTCATTGAGGCCGGAGAGCCGGAGCTCGCCTCCCGCTTCACGAATCCTCTTGGACAGCGAGACCAGGGCGCCGAGACCGGAGGAGTCGATGTAGCCGGTGCGGGAGAAATCGACCAACAGCCGCCGCTCCCCCCGATCCAGCGCGGCCTGCACCAGATCCTTGAGCTCATGACGGTTGCCGATGATGAGCTGGCCGTCTACCTGCACCACGGTCACTCCTCCTGCGCCCTTCGTCTCACTGAACCCCATCGGACCTCTCCCTCAAATCGCGTTTCCGTTCCCTTGCAACGCCACCATCGCGGCGACTTCGACAATATCATCGGGGGTGGCACCCCGCGACAGGTCGGCCATGGGCCGGGCCAATCCCTGAAGAATAGGCCCGATGGCCACCGCCCCGCCGAGCCGCTGGACCAGTTTGTAGCCGATGTTACCGGCGTCCAGATCGGGAAAGACCAGGACGTTGGCCCGACCGGCGACCGGTGAGCCGGGTGCCTTCCGGTCGCCGACCTCCTGGCTGAGCGCAGCGTCGGCCTGCAACTCACCATCGGACGGAATATTGGGCGCCAGCTGGTGGAAGTGGGCCGCGGCTTCCTGCACCCGAGCTACCTGCGGCCCATCGGCGCTGCCCTTGCTGCTGTAGGAGAGAAATGCCACCCGGGGCGAATCGCCCACCAACCGGGAGCGGTCCCGGGCCGCGGCCAATGCAATTTCGGCCAGCTGGCCCGGCGTAGGCTCCGGCACCACCGCGCAGTCGGTAAAGGTCAGTACCGTGTTGCTGGGGAGCACCATGTAAAACGAGGAGCTGACCAGGCTCACTCCGGGAGCGGTTCCGATGGCCCACAGCGCCGCCCGCACCACGTCACCGGTAGGACACGCGGCACCGGCAACGCAGCCGTCGGCTTCGCCCAGCGCCACCAGGGCAGCACCGAAGTTGACCGGATCGGCCGCGACATCCAACGCGTGCACACCGTCCCGGATCCGGTCCGGGCGGCGCTCGCGGAGGAGCTTGGCCACCCGCCCCAGCCGGGCATCCTGGGCCGGATTCAACCCGGCTCCGCCCAAGACGATTGGTTCCACGACCTGCCGGGCCCGGAGCCGCTCGACGGCGGCCTGCACTCGTGGGTCTTCACCTTCGCACAGCACTACTCGTGCTCTGCGCCCCGCCGCCCGCTCCAGAAGCTGGGACCGGAAACTCACGAGTGGAACCGCCGCTTCAGGGCCTTGGCCACGGCCGGATGCACCAGAGAAGTCACGTCTCCCCCAAAGCGAGCCACCTCCCGCACCAGACTGGAGCTGAGGTAGGTCAGGTCCACGGCGGGAACCAGAAAGACCGTTTCGAGCGAAGGGTGGAGTTGCCGGTTCATAAGCGCCATCTGGAACTCGTACTCGAAGTCACTGACGGCGCGCAGTCCTCGGACAATAGTGGTGGCCCCGACCCGCTTGGCGAAGTCTGCCAACAATCCCTCGAAGGACTGAAAGGAGACCCGCTGATCGTCGCCCACGGCGGCTCGCAGCATGTCCAGGCGCTCCTCCACCGAAAAGAGCGGCTGCTTCACGACGTTGACCGCCACCGCTACGATGAGTCGGTCTGCCAATGCCAGACTCCGGCGAACCAGATCCTCATGGCCCCTGGTCGGGGGGTCGAACGAGCCGGGGTACACGGCAATGCGGGTCATGGCGCGTGGCAGAAGGTTATGGCGGTGTCCCCATATCTACGGGTGTCATCGCCAGGCAGCTGGAGACTGGACGGGTGCTCGACCGAAAGAATGCGCCCGAAGGGGTGCCGGCGGAAGAGTCCGACCAGCCGCTCCGCGTAGTCGATGGAGTACGGTGGATCGGCAAACACGATGTCATACGCTCGCTCCGGCAGTTGCTCGGCGAACCGTATGGCATCACCACGGTGGACCGTCACCACGCCGTCCACTCCCAGGGCAGCGATGTTCTGTTCCAGTGCCTTCAATGATGGGGGGTTCAGCTCGACGAAGGTGGCCGAGCCGGCGCCCCGGGACAGGGCCTCGAGTCCCAGCGCGCCGCTGCCCGCGAACAGATCGAGCACTCCGGCGTCGTTCAGATCATCTCCCAGAATGCTCATCCAGGCTTCCCGCACCCGGTCGGCCGTCGGACGCACCCGGCTGTCCCGGGGTGGCACCAATCTCCTTCCCCCGAACCGACCCCCCACTATTCGCATGACCTTCGTGTCTTCGCTGTAGATCCTCTACTCAGGTAGGTGAGGCGTGAGGGCACACAGCCGCGCCTGGAGCGAGCTCAGACCGTTCCACTCGTCGCACTCGATCCGGAAAGCGGCGTCCACCAGGCCATCGCTCAACCAGGGGACTCGATCGGCCCACTGAAAGCCGATGGCCCACAGCCGGCAGTTCCCGTCGTCGAGCGCACCCTTGAGGTGCCCGTTTCCGACCACGCTGCGGCTGGTGAAGCGGATGCCTTTCACACCGAAGACCGGGCTGGGATTGCCCTGACCACAGGGCTCGAGATAGCGGCACAGCCGCTCCAGCTCCCGGGTGACCTCCGGAAGGCGGAGCTCCAGATCTACCCGCTGCTCCGGGCCGAGATCATCGGGTCCGAGCCGCTGGCGAGCCACGTCGCCGAAACGCTCGCGGAATTCGTCCAGTCTGCCGCGCATGATGGTGAGACCCGCGGCCATCTGGTGCCCGCCATAGCGCTCCAGGAGGTCGCCGCAGGACAGCAGTGCCGAGTGCAGATCGAATCGAGAGGTGCTGCGGCCGGAGCCTTTGCCGATCTCGCCATCGAAAGCGATGAGGAAGGTGGGGCGGCCGTATCGCTCCACCACCCGGGAAGCGACGATCCCGACCACTCCGGGGTGCCAGCCCTCGCCGGTCAGCACGAACCCGGCGTCCCGCTCCGGGTTCCCGGTCCGCTCCACCTGTTCCAGCGCCTCCTCCAGGATCCGCTGGTCCAGCGCCTGGCGCTCGACATTCATGTTTTCCAGCCGGAGCGCCAGCTCGGCGGCCTCCTGGGGGTCGTCGCACAGCAGCAGCTTGAGACCATCGGTGGCATCGCCCACTCGGCCAGCCGCGTTGAGCCGGGGACCCAGGATGAACCCGAGATGATGGGCGCGCACTTCCTTTCCGGCCAGGCCGGTGGCATCGAGCAAGGCGCGGAGGCCGGGCCAGCGACTCTCGTGTAGCAGCCGGATTCCGTGCTTTACCAGGATTCGGTTTTCACCCTGGAGCGGCACCACATCCGCGACCGTGGCAAGGGCCACCAGATCGAGCAGGTGGAGCGGCAGGTTGGCCGGCAACCCGAGCGCGGGCACCAGGGCCTGGGCCAGCTTGAAGGCGATACCGGTTCCGCAGAGATAGTTGGCGTCGGAGTGATCGCCCTCCTGTTGGGGATCCACCACCGCCAGCGCGGGCGGGAGCCTCTCACCTGGCAGGTGGTGATCCGTCACTATGACCCCGATGCCGGCGGATCTGGCGGCGAGTACGGTTTCGTAGGCCGTGATCCCGCAGTCGCAGGTAATTACTAGCGACGCGCCCGCGGCCTGCGCCGCAGCAAGTCC
>DASRIN010000609.1:0-2393 GCA_035649975.1 Gemmatimonadales bacterium | reverse complement strand
ACTCTGCGCGGGCGCAGATGCGGCGCGGATTCGATCAGATGAATGTCCGGAGCCTCACCCGCATCGTGAACTTCGCACAGCTGAGCGGGATCGGCCTGGAGGACGTGGAGCCGGCGTCGGCAGCGCTACGCCGGGGAGCAGCCCTCAGGACGGCCGATCCCGAAGGCGGTCATTGGGCGCTGATCGGTGTCGCGCTCAACCAGGGGCGTCCAAGCCAGGCGCGGGAGGACGTGGAAGCGATCCGGGAATTCGGTAGGGCCCACGAAATACTGTGGAATCACGTGTTGAATGCGCTCCTCGGGGAAGGGGACAGCATCAGCGCCGTGAACTCGGTGCGACGGCTCCTTCCAGCCACAACCGGGCCGCCGGCGCGCAGCTCGATCGCTCGCGCCGAGCTGAATGTGGATCTCTGTGTCCTCGGGCTGTGGTATGCCCAGCGGAGCGAGTGGGAGATCGCACAGCGGGCGCTGGCGCGGATACGGGAGCCAGGCGTACCGGAGCAAGTCGTCCCGTCATGGCCCCCCGGCGAGGTGTGCGCCGCGGTGACCGAGGCGGCGATGGCAGTGGGTCGGAAGCGAACGGACGCGAAGTCCGCCATCACACGGGCAGACTCGCTGGTCAGTTTGGGTTGGTTTTCCACGGCACCGCTGAACCTGGTCCTCACCCGGCTCTGGGAGGTCGAGGGCGACGTGCCGAGGGCGCTCCAGGCGGTCAGGCGCTTCGAGTATGACGACCCGGTCGGCGCATCGTATCTGGCAGTCCGCCTGCGCACCGAGGGCCGGCTGGCCGCGCTCTCCGGAGACCGGGAAGCTGCCGTGCGGGCATACACCCACTACCTGGCGCTGGTGAATCGGCCGGAGCCTCGGGTGCAGCCGGTCGTCAAACAAGTGCGGGAGGAGCTGGCCCGGCTAGTGGGGGAGACAGCAGAAGGGCGGTAGGCAGAAGTCTGATAGCACTCGGTGAGGATCATGTGGCTCCCGCTCAACGTTTGCCTTGCCATACATAGAAGCACAATGTATAGTGGAACTAGGTACTCGCCACGGATGGGCATGAGAGACCATGGACATTAACAAAGACCTCGTCGCGGCCACCGCCACCCCGTTGGTTCTCGCCATTCTGGCCGAGGGCGACTCCTACGGCTACGCCATCCTCAAGCGCGTGAGTGAGCTTTCCCGCGGGGAGCTGCAATGGACCGACGGAATGCTCTACCCGGTGCTCCACCGCCTGGAGCGGCAGGGGCACATCAAGGGCAAGTGGGGCGCCTCTGAAACCGGCCGGAAGCGCAAGTACTATCACCTGACGGCACGGGGCCAGGCGCAGCTGGCGGACCAGCGGCAGCAGTGGCAGATGGTGAATACGGCGCTGCGCAACATCTGGCCCGCGATCTCGCTCCCGACCCGATTAGCCCTCTCACCGCTGCGGTCCCATGGCTGAGCCCGCCAGGGAAGTCGGGTCGAGCGACTCGCTCGAGGGACAGATCGAGCAGTGGCGGAGCTATCTTCGCCGCCGGCCGGCGATCCGGCCGATGGACGTGGAGGAGCTGGAGGATCACCTGCGCGGTGAGGTCGCCGCGCTCCGCGACGCAGGTCTGTCGGAAAACGAGGCATTCCTGGTGGCGGTAAAGCGGATGGGTGCGCTGGACGCGATCTCCCACGAATTCGCGCGCGAGCACTCGGAGCGGCTGTGGAAGCAGCTGGTCATCGCGTCCAACGGTACGGCACAGCCAGTGGACGAAGCCCGGACCGAGGCGATTGTCGTTTTCGCGCTCGCCCTGGTAGCGGCCTTGGCCGTGAAGGTGCCGGAGCTGTTCGGGCGGGAGTGGGGGGCCGCGGCGGACCAGACCTTCTACGCCCGAAACTTCAGCTTGTTCGTGCTGCCCCTCCTTGCCGGCTACTTCGTCTGGAAGCGGCGGCTGAGCGTCCGGACCTGGAGGTGGCTGGCCCTGGCGTTCGCGGCTGGGGTGGTCTTGTCCAATGTCTATCCATTCGAGACCGGCAGCGACACGGAGGTGCTGACCGCGTTGCACCTGCCGATCGCGCTGTGGCTACCTGTGGGGGTGGCGTATGCGGGAGGCCGCTGGGGACGAAGTGCTGGGCGGATGGACTTCGTCCGGTTCTCCGGCGAGCTGTTCATCTACTACGCGCTGATCGCCCTGGGCGGGGGGGTTCTCATCGCGTTCACGCTGGGGATGTTCAAGGCTATCGGGATAGATGCCGAGCCAGTGGTCGAGAATTGGGTGCCGTGCGGGATCGTCGGGGCGGTAATCGTCGGCTCCTGGCTGGTCGAGGCGAAGCAGAGCGTGATCGAGAACATGGCCCCCGTCCTGACCCGGCTCTTTACCCCGATGTTCGCCCTCGCGCTGGTAGTATTTCTGGGGACGATGGCCTGGACCG
>DASRIN010000608.1:0-5388 GCA_035649975.1 Gemmatimonadales bacterium | reverse complement strand
CGTCTGAAAGCGTCGCGCGGGCGAAGGGTCAAGGGCCCGGACCAGCACGGCGCGCATCCCCTCCGGAGCAGCGCCACCGACAGTGGGTGGCACTCCGGTCAGGAGGTGATGGAGCACGGCGCCCAGGCTGTATACGTCGGCCCGCTCGTCGAGCGGGTGTCCGGCGATCCGCTCAGGGCTGGCATACTGTGGACTCACACCTTCCTCGATCGGTGGCTGGGCATCGGACCGGCGCCGGAGTGACTCCGGGCTGAAGCCGATCAGCTTGACCAGCGGACGGTCCCCGACTGTACGGGTCAGGAGAATGGTGTCAGGCGAGAGCCTGCCGTGCACCCATCCAAGTTCATGCGCCGCCTGTAGCCCGCCCGCGGCTTGCAGGCAGAGGTCCACGGCCTCGCTCAGCGGCACAGCGCCGCGCCGGGCCAGAGTCTCCGACAGCGACTCGCCGGTGAGGAACTCGGCCACGACGTAGACCAACCCATCGTCAGTCTCGCTCAGCTCATGGATCGCAGCGACATTCGGATGCTGGATCTGGATCGCATCGTGACAGCGTTGCCGGAGGAGAACGAGTGCATCAGAGTCGTCGGAGGTGGAGCCCAGGAGTACGACGGCAACCGGGAGCCCGGTCGAGTACTCGGCACGGTAGAGTGGTCCGAGGGGGGTGTCTCGCAGCCGCTCCCGGACGAGGATCCCGCCCCGTAGGGTCCGGCCCACCAGGCTAGGCTCGGGGCACGGACTCGTGCCCGGGTCGTGCTGCGCTCCGCACCGGACACAGGGGGTCGTGCTCAACTGCTGGTCTCCCGGTGCAATCTTGTGGCCAAGCTGATCACGATGGACTGAGGGAAGTCGTTTCAAAAGATCATATGCGAGAGTACCGGCGACGGCCAGGGGTGACAGCTCTGTGCGAGACCAAAGCCCGCATTCATGTTGTAAGAAATGGCCGCGATGGTGGACGTAGAGCTCAAGGGGCCGGATGTTGACACCCAGTGTCTTATCTTTGATCGGTACCGTGACTCGCGGGCCCTCTGGAAGGAGGCACAGGTGGACGCAAACATGACCTCCACGACCTTTACACTTGCCGGTCACCGGATTGTCCGGTCTTTAGGCGTGGTGCGGGGCGTCACGGTTCGCTCGCGGTCGGTCTTTGGAACGATCGGTGCCAAGATCGAGATCCTGTTCGGAGGACAGATCGCGATGCTCACGACGCTGTGCGAACGAACCCGGGAGGACGCATTCGATATCCTGCTCGCGCACGCGCAGCGCCAGGGGGCCAATGCCGTAGTCGGCGTCCGGTACGATGCTACGGAGATCATGTCGGGGGTGACCGAGGTCTTGTGTTATGGGACGGCTGTCATTGTCGAACGAGATATGGAGGACACATGAAACTCGACATCTATCTCAACTACAACGGGAACTGCGAACCGGCCTTCCGCTTCTACCAGCAGCACCTCGGGGGCAACATCACGATGATGATGACCCACGGTGAGAACCCCGAGCCCAACAACAACATACCGGCCAACTGGAAGGACAAGATCCTGCATGCGCGGATCGAGATCGGGGAGACCGCACTCATGGGTGCCGACATCCCCGGGGCCGAGCCGATGCGCAGCGCCTATCTGTCCCTTCGGGTCGACAGCGCCGAGGAAGCGGAACGCCTCTATGCTCTGCTTGGCGACGGCGGTCAGATCTTCATGAAGATGGAGGAGACCTTCTTCGCGTCGCGCTTCGGCATGCTCCGCGACCGCTTCGGCACGTCGTGGATGCTGCTTCACGAACGGCAGACCGCGGAGCGCACCAGACGGGAGCGGGGTGCCGCGGTGTAAAGTGTAGCCATGTCGGACCGTGGCCTTCGCATCGCGCTTCTGGTCTCCATCGGTCTCCTGGGTCTGTGGTTTCTGGGGGCCTTTCTCACCCGCATGCGCCAGGCCAGTCCGGGCAAACCGCTGGCCGATTGGCGCGCGTGGGCTCCCTCGCCGGCGGAATCGGCGACTGGCTTCATCACCGTCTTCTTCGATACTCTGGGCATCGGTTCATTTGCGACGACCACGACCATTTTTCGCACGTGGCACCTGGTACCTGACGAGCTCATTCCCGGCACTTTGAACGTTGGACATGCCCTGTCCGGAGTGCTCTCTGCGTTCATCTTCATCGGCTTGGTCCCGGTTGCCTCCGGGACCCTGGTTCCCATGATCGTAGCGGCCGGCCTGGGTGCCTGGTTGGGGAGTGGGCTGGTAGCTCGCCTCGCTCGCTACCGCATCCGATTGGGGATGGGCACCGCCTTGCTGGTGGCGGCCACTCTCATGCTTCTCACTCAGCTCCGGTGGCTCCCGGGCGGCGCAGATGCCTTCGACCTTCACGGCGGGCGATGGATCGTGGCTGTGGTCGGCAATTTTGTGCTCGGCAGCCTAATGACGCTCGGGATCGGCCTCTATGCGCCGTGTATGATCATGATCAGCTTGCTCGGAATGAACCCCCTTGCAGCCTTCCCCATCATGATGGGCTCCTGTGCGTTCCTGCAGCCCATCAGTGGGACTCGCTTCCTGCGCGAGGGGCGCTATCACCTGTCCGCCTCGGTCGGCCTGACCCTTGGGGGCATACCTGCGCTCCTGATTGCTGCTTATATCGTCAGGTCGCTGCCGCTCACTGCGGTCCGTTGGGTCGTTCTGTTCGTTGTGCTCTACACAGCCATAGCGCTCCTGCAGGCGGGTTGGCGAGAGGCCAGGGCCGTACGACTGAGGACAGTCGCACCAGCCAGGGCCGCAGTCTGAGGATGCACCTGACGCTCTTCGCGGCCGCCCTGGCCGACCGCTATCGCGTCGAGCGCGAGCTCGGACGCGGCGGTATGGCTACGGTCTATCTCGCCCACGACATCCGGCACGATCGACCCGTCGCCCTGAAGGTCCTGCGACCGGAGCTCGCCGCCTCGCTCGGACCGGAGCGGTTTCTCCTCGAGATCAAAATCGCCGCCCGCCTGCGGCATCCCCACATCCTGCCGGTGCATGACTCGGGCGAGGCGAACGGCTGGCTGTGGTACACGATGCCGTACGTCGAGGGGGAATCCCTCCGGCAGCGGATGGCCCGCGAGGGCCAGCTGGCGCTCGATGAGGCGGTGCGAATCGCCACCCAGGTGCTGAGTGCCCTGGGCTACGCCCACACCCACGGTGTCATCCACCGCGACATCAAACCGGAAAACATCCTCCTGGAGGGTGACCAGGCGGTCGTGGCCGACTTCGGAGTGGCGCGGGCCATCACCGCCGCGGGCGAGGACCGGCTCACCGAGACCGGTCTGGCTCTGGGCACTCCGGCCTACATGAGCCCGGAGCAAGCCAGCGCCACCCGGGAGCTGGATGGGCGGAGCGACCTCTACGCGCTCGGCTGCGTGCTCTACGAGATGCTCGCAGGCCAGCCACCGTTCCTGGGCGCCACGGCCCAGCAACTGCTGGCGCGTCACGCGATCGATCCGATTCCACCACTGCGGACAGTGCGCGACACGGTGCCGGCAGGGGTAGAGCAAAGCGTGATTCGCGCGCTGGCCAAGGTGCCTGCCGACCGCTTCCCCACGGCGGCCCATTTTGCCGAGGCACTGACCAGCGCTGGGGATCCGCTCATCGTGTCCTCCGCAATGTCCCGGCGCCCGAGTAAGCGCCGGATGGTCGCGCTGGCGGCCGCCGCACTCGGGCTCGTGCTGCTGATGGGATATCTGTGGTGGCCTCGGAGCAAAGTCGCGGTCGATCCGAACCTGGTTGTGGTAGTTCCGTTCCGGGTCAGAGGCGCGGCGGCGGCGTTGGGCTACCTACGCGAGGGGATGATCGATCTCGTCGCTGCGCGACTGACCACGGAGGGCGGGGCGCGGGCGGCGGACCCGGGCTCGGTAATGACCGCCTGGCGCCGGGCCGCAGGCTCCGAAGCTAACGATCTCTCCGAGAGTGACGCGCTCGGTCTGGCTCGCCGGCTCGGCGCCGGCCATCTCTTGGTTGGGGGCGTCGTGGGGACGCCCGATCACGTAGCGCTCAACGCCTCGCTGCTTCCGGTTGGAGTCGGTGGTCCACGGGCCGAGGCCAAAGTGGAAGGTGCGGCGGACAGTCTGCCCCAGCTGGTGGACCGGTTGATCGCCCAGCTCATCAGCGAGGAGGCTGGAGCGCAGCAGGGGCTCGCCGGCCTGGTCAACCGACCGCTACCGGCGCTGCAGCTGTACCTCGAAGCGCAGGCGGCGTATCGCCGCGCCGATTACGCCGACGCGGTCCTCGGATTCAGCAAGGCCCTCGATCTGGACTCGACCTTCGCACTCGCGGGCCTGAGACTCGCCAGCGCCGCCGGTTGGACCGCGACGCCCGGAGCGGCCCGGCGGGGGCTCGAACGAGCCTGGAGCAGTCGCGACCGGTTGAGCGGGCCAGACCAGGCCTTATTGAAGGCCGAAGTGGGTCCGGATTATCCCGCTGTATCATCGCTGACCAAGCATCTGGCCTGGTGGGAGCGCGCGGTGGACCTCGCCCCCGACCAGCCGGAGCGCTGGTACGAGCTGGGCGACGTGTACTTCCATGAGGGTTTCTACCTGCAGATCGAGGCCACCCGGAGCCGGGCGGCGGAGGCCTTCCGCCGGTCGGTGGCGCTGGACTCGGGCAGCGCGCCCCTGGGACACTTGCTCGAGGTCGCGGTGCTGGAGGACGACAGCGCGGCGGTGCGGCGCCTGGCCCCGCTGTACCTGGCCCGCGACCGGACCGGGGAGCTGTTGGGCTTCTACCGCTGGCGCATCGCCGAGGGGCTGCACGACGACAGCGCACTCACGGCGCTGCGGGCGCAATATCGGAAGATGGGACTGCCGAGTCTCTGGCGGATCATGAACCACGCGGTGCTCGACGGCAGTCGCATGGAGGATGCAGAGTCGGCCGCCGTCGCCATCCGGGCCAAGGCGGGACGGAGCTCCGACTGGCAGCGCAGCAAGACGTATCTGCATGCCTTCGAGATCAACCGCGGCCATCCGGTGAAGGCGCTGGGGGACACGGCGCGCTCGGACGAGGATGAGTACGCACCCCACACCGCCCTGTACGAACGAGTCCTCGACACCATGTACGGCGACGGGGACAGCGTGAACGGCGGCCAGGCGGGGCGGGAGTTGGCCCGGATCACACTGCGTACCGGCTCAGGCGGAAGCGATGCGCGAGCGGTGGCACAGACGGACCTTTGCGTCGTCACCCTCTGGCGGCTGAGCCATGGTGAGCTCGGCGGCGCCGCTCAGGCCATCACCCGTCTCCGCTCTCGTCTGCCGGGCGACTCGCCGGCGTCGCTTACCAGGAACACCGTTTGCGCCGCACTGCTCGAGGCGAAGCTCACGGCCGCCTCAGGCGCAGCCGGTGCGGCCGCCGCGCTGGATCGCCTCGACAGCCTGAT
>DASRIN010000607.1:0-2937 GCA_035649975.1 Gemmatimonadales bacterium | reverse complement strand
ATCCTACAATCGTTACGATGACTTAATACTCGGCCACACTGTTTCTGTCGTGGAGGCATGCAATGCGTTTCCTCTCAAGTTCCTTACCCCGCGGAGCACTCGCGCTCCTCGCCATACTGGCGGGATGCGCTGAAGAGCCGGCGGCACCGCACGACATAGTCGATGGCGCTTCGCTGCAGCGTGCGAACCCGGGGAAAGTTCAGTGCGACCCGGATAATGGAGGCATCACGCTCCCGCCGGGGTTTTGTGCCGTGGTCGTCGCCGATCTCGAGAGCGGCGGCCTGCCGGCCCGCGCCCGTCATATGGCGATCACCACGTCCGGAAACCTCTTCGTCGCGATCAACAGTCCCCGCAATGTGAACCCCGCGTTTGGCATCATCGGACTTCGAGACACCAATGGTGACGGCCGCGCCGACGAGCAGTCGGCATTCAGTCCCGGACTCGGCGGGAGCGGCCTCACCTGGAAAGACGGCATCCTGTACTTCGGAGCCAACGATCGGGTGCTGCGCTTCAAGCTGCCTCCGGGGTTGATGACGCCGCTGGGGGATCCAGAGGTTGTGGTGTCGGGGCTTCCGAACACCGGCGATCACATCAGCAAGACTGTCGTCCTCGCCGACGCGCGCACCCTCTATGTCAACGTCGGCTCGGCGTCGAATGCGTGTCAGGTGCAGAATCGCGTCGCTCAGTCACCGGGGGTCTTTCCCTGCCCGGAGCTTCCGGTTCGAGCAGGCGTCTGGGTCTTCGACCCGGCAGGAACCAATCAGTCGCAGTCGGATGGCCGCCATCACGCGACCGGCCTCCGCAACATGGTGGCCCTCGCGGTCAATCCGGCGAACAACGAGCTCTATGGGGTCCAGCACGGCCGGGACATGCTCTTCGAAAACTGGCCCCAGTTTTTTACCGTTGATGAGGACGCCGTCCTGCCGGCGGAAGAATTCATCCGCATCCCGGCCGGAAGCAATAATGGCTGGCCTTATTGCTTCTATGATGCCGTCTTCCACCACGCCAAGGTGCTGGCCCCGGAATACGGGGGCGACGGCGCGCTGGTGTCGGGAGGTCCGGGGATCAACTGCGCCAGTTACAACCAGCCTCTGGCGACATTTGGAGCGCACTGGGCCCCCAATGCATTGCTCTTCTATGCAGGAGACCTCTTCCCGGCGCGCTATCGAGGTGGAGCCTTCATTGCTTTTCACGGTGGCTTCGATCGTGCGCCCCTGCCCAATGAAGGCTTCAAGGTGATGTTCGTTCCCATGGGCGCAAATGGAAATCCCTCCGGACCCGCCGAAGTGTTTGCCGACGGGTTTGCGGGGCCGGGACAGCCGCTGCCGGACGAGGCACTGCACCGCCCGGTCGGTGTCACCGAAGGCCCCGACGGCTCGCTCTATATCTCGGACGACCGAGGGGGCCGGATCTGGAGAGTGGTTTTTCGGGGGCCGTGAGTAGAACTGCTGCTAACTGCTGTTGCTAATTGCTAACGGCTAACTGCTAACTGCTAGCGGTTAGCGGTTACCAGTTAGCGGATAGCGGTTAGCGGTTAGCGACTAGGTTACCGATCAGTCGACATCTTCGCGCGTCACCCCGTCGATGCCCAGCACGAAGTCCGCGCCGAACGCCAGCGACGGGGTCCGGAATCCGGGGGTAGCCCGGCCGGCCAGAGTCTCCTCCAACGCGGCAACGGCGGTACGCGCGGTCATGGTATAGCCTTCCGGTCCCCGGAGCCGCGCCCGGGCCCGGCGCCCCTCCGCGTCACTGACCTCGCCATACAGAAGGGCCACACCCCGTGCCCGAGCCGTTTCGTCGGGCCCCGGAGCGCCACGCCGGATCCTGGCCTTGAGCCATCGCTGCACCGGACCTGACCTCAGGAGCCACCCGAGATAACGGCTGGCCTTGAGGGCGCCGCGCATCCCTGGTGTCATCCGGGTGTACACCTCGATGTCCGGAATCCCGGTGCTGTACCAGGCGGTGGCCACGTCGCCCCAGGGGATCGAGGTGACGGACACCGGCCCGCGACCGAGGTCCACCGTGATGGTCCGCCATCCGGGGGGGACGGGCACGATGCGGCCTCCGCGACGAACCGCACCACCCCGGGAGACGTTCTCTACCATGGTGGTGGCGGTGCCGCGGGAGAGTCCGCCCGAGGACTGGAAGGCGAGAAGGAGTCGGGCAGCGGTCGGAAGCCGGCCCTTGAGGTGGGCCGCGAGGCAATCCGATGGCACGACGTCGAAACCGGTGCCGGGAAGCAGCATCACGCCGTGGGAGCGGGCCTCCTCGTGCCTCGCGGCGAGGGCCTCGAAGACGCTGAGCTCACCGGTGATATCGAGATAGTGCGCCCCGGTGGCGATGCAGGCGTCCGCCATGGGAGCAGAGGTTCGGGAGAATGGCCCGGCGCAGTGAAGCACCGCAGCGACACCGGCAAGGGCGGTTCGAAGCGCGGCGGGATCATCGAGCCCGACCACCCGAGCCTCGAGGCGGTGCGCATGCGCGAACTCGCGCACCGCTTCGCTTCGCCCGGCGAGCACTGGAACCAGCCCACGCTCGAGACACCGGGCCACGATGAGCTGACCGGTGTACCCTGTGGCGCCGTAGATCAGCGACGCAGCCATCAGGTGGTGCTCAGCTGGCCTTGCCCTTCCATAGAGCGGCGTCGATGATCGACCAGAGGTGAATCAGCCAGCCCAGCAGCACGATCCAGAGTGCGATTGCCGCGACGAACATGAAGAGCGCCTTGAGCAGCCGTCCCTGGATGAGCTGGCCGAGGCCCGGCACGAAGAAGCTCGCGAGCGCCGCAATGACGTTTCCGGTGGATCCCTGGCCCGTCATGAGTATCTCCCGATTACGGGGTGAGCGCGCAGCCTTCGACTCGGGCGCATTTGGGATCGAGTGGCGCCAGCTTGAGCCGATCCAGCTCCCGGTTGACCGCGGCGAGATCGTTGGCCC
>DASRIN010000606.1:0-3977 GCA_035649975.1 Gemmatimonadales bacterium | reverse complement strand
TTCCTACATCAACAGTCCGGCCAGTCTGGGTCCCGGCCTCACCGCGAGCGGCAATGACCGGCTGTTCTTTGCCGGCCAGATCACCGGCGTAGAGGGCTACACCGAGTCTCTGGGCACCGGCATTCTGGCCGGCATCAACCTGGCGCGCCGGCTCGAGGGGTTGCCGGTTGCGGTGCCGCCACCCACGACCATGCTGGGCGGCTTGTATCGCTATCTCCGTGAAGCCGACCCGAGTCACTTCCAGCCCATGAACGCGAATTTCGGGTTACTGGAGCCGCTGGCAGGGAAGCTCAAGAAGGATCGCAAGAAGGAGCTGCTGGTCGAGCGGGCGCAGGCGGAATTCAGAACCTGGATGGATGCGGTGGGGATCAATGCGGTGACCCAGGGTAGCCGGGTATAGCTGATGCGTGATCACCCTCATCATTGTGGGTCCGCGGCGCTGGGACGGCCCCTCCGGGACGCTGCAGCACTCGACGGTCGGAGCCCGGGCAACTTGGAGCTGGCATGCAGCGTTGGTTGCTAGGGCGCCCGGTCTCCTCCCCTCGTGCTGACACGTCCCTTCGGCGCCGTCCCAGCGCCGCGAACTGTTCGACCGGTCGTGGCCGAGCGGTCAATAGCTCATTTGCAGCGACTGGCGTGACGCTCCGTAAGGCGCGTCAGGACGAAGGGAGGAGACCGGGGCATTACCTTGCGCAGAGTAGGATAGTGGACGACTTGCCCCGGGCTCCGACCGTCGAGTGCTGCGGCGCCTGAAGGAGCGCACGCTAGTCGCAAGAATCTGGCAGCGCGCTTACCGGAATCATGGTCTTATGACCTTACCCAAGTCTAGCCGAAGCGAAATCACCGAATACCTGACCCATCTCGAGAAAGAGCGCGACGTCTCGCCCCACACAGTGAAGGCGTACGGTCGCGACCTCGATGCCTTCTCCGAGTTCTGCAACCGGCACTACGGCAACTGGGACTGGCGCACGGTTGACCGCCTCGGTCTCCGCGGCTTCCTCGGTGAGCAGCAGCGCCGCGGCCTCTCCAAGCGTAGCGCCGCCCGGGCGCTCTCCGCCATTCGAAGCTTCTACCGCTATCTCCAGGAGCATCACGGCGTCCCCAACACTCTGGCCCGCGCTGCCCGGGTGCCCAAGTTGGACAAACACCTGCCCACCTACCTGGACCGGACCCAGACGGAGCAGCTGTTCGCCTGGGCCGAACAGCGGGCCGGGGGCGACGAGCTGGTGCCGACCCGCGACCTCGCCATTCTCGAGCTGTTCTACTCGACCGGGATCCGGCTCTCCGAGTTGAGTGGGATGAATCTCGACGACCTCGACCTGCTCTCCGACCAGGTGAAGGTTCGCGGCAAGGGCCGGAAGGAGCGGATAGTGCCGGTGGGCTCGCGCGCCGTGCTCGCGCTGCGGCGCTATCTTCAGCATCGAGGGCAGCTGGCCGGCAAGAGGGGTAGCGACCGCCGGGCGGTGTTCCTGAGCCAGCGAGGCAAGCGGCTGGCCCCCCGGGGCATCCAGCGGATCGTGCACCGGATGTTCGACGCCATCGGGGGCGACGGCTTACGGGTCCACTCCCTGCGCCACACCTTTGCTACCCACATGCTCGACGCCGGGGCAGACCTTCGGGCGGTGCAGGAGCTGCTGGGACATGCCTCGCTCAGCACGACGCAGGTCTACACCCACACGAGCGTGGAGCGGCTGAAGAAGGTGTACAACCAGGCGCATCCGCGGGCATAGATGAGCCCGGCCCTCATGGACCGGGTAGGCGGTAAGCGGGCGAAGCCTATGAACGCTCTGTCATTCTGAGCGTAGCGAAGGATCTCTCTGGGTATGTCAGGATTGTTTCACGGGACCACTATTCTAGGCGTTCGAAAGAACGGCCGAGTGGCGCTCGGCGGTGACGGCCAGGTCAGCATCGGCGAGACCGTCGTCAAATCGCAGTCGAACAAGGTGCGCGCGCTGAAGGGCGGCAAGGTCCTGGCGGGCTTCGCCGGCTCCGTCGCTGATGCCCTGACGCTGTACGAGAAGTTCGAGGAGAAGCTGGACCGCTATCCCGGCAATCTCCCCCGCGCGGCGGTCGAGCTGGCCAAGGACTGGCGCAGCGACCGGGTGCTCCGCCGGCTCGAGGCCCTGCTGGTGGTGGCCGACCTGGAGCACAGCTTTCTGCTGAGTGGCGCCGGCGAGCTGATCGAGCCCGACGACGGCATCGTGGCCATCGGGTCCGGCGGGAACTTTGCCCTGGCTGCCGCCCGCGCCCTGCTGCCTGAGGCGAATCACTCGGCGCGCGACATCGTCCAGCGATCCCTCGAGATCGCTGCCGATATCTGCGTCTTCACCAACCGGAATGTCACAATCCTGGAGTTGCCTGGGGACGGTAAGCGGTAAGCGGTCAGCGGGTCTGTCAGGCTGATATCTTCATCATACCACTCCTGCTTACCGCTCACCGCTTACCTTTACAGAATGACCGAACCCGCCAAGGAACTGACTCTCCCCCAGGAGCCGTCCCCCCCGACCTCGCCCATGCCCTGGCTGGAGGAGATGCCGCCGCGGCAGATCGTGGCGGAGCTGGACCGCTACATCGTGGGCCAGGAGTCGGCCAAGAAAGCGGTGGCCATCGCGGTGCGAAACCGCTGGCGTCGAGCCCAGGCTCCGGACGACATCCGGGACGAGATCACTCCTTACAACATCATCATGATCGGTCCCACCGGCGTCGGGAAAACCGAGGTGGCCCGCCGGCTGGCCCGGCTCTCCGGAGCGCCCTTCATCAAAGTAGAGGCCTCCAAGTTCACCGAAGTGGGTTACGTCGGCCGGGATGCCGAGTCCATGGTGCGGGATCTGGTGGACTCGGCCATCAACTTGGTGCGCACCGAGCGGGAGGACGAGGTCTACCCTCAGGCGGAGCAGCGGGCCGACGAGCGCTTGCTCGACCTCCTTCTTCCGGCCGCGCCCGCGCCGCCGGAGAGGACGGAGAAGGTGGAGAGGTCGGAAGCGAGCTCCGTGTTCGTGGTCTCTTCCAGCGGCCAGGCCAAGCCCGAAAAGGCTCCCAGCGCCGAGGAAGACCGGCGGCACCGGTCGCGGGAGAAGCTCAGAACCATGCTGAGCGAGGGGCAGCTGGACGATCGGGAGGTCGAGGTCGAGGTGCAGCAGCAGGGCTACCCCATGATGGAGCTGATCCAGCCCCCGCAGGGTCTCGAGGGCGTGGGTGCCGACATCAACTTCACCGAGATGCTTCAGGACATGCTGCCCAAGCGTAAGAAGCGGCGGCAGGTGAAAGTCCCCGAAGCCCGGCGGATCCTGATCGACGAGGAGTTGAAGAAGCTGATCGACATGGATGACGTGGTGAACGAGTCGCTCGATCGGGTGGAGAACCACGGCATCATCTTCATCGACGAGATCGACAAGATCGCCGGCGAGCGGGGACAGGGCGGCGGCCCCGACGTCTCCCGTGAGGGGGTCCAGCGCGACCTGCTTCCCATTGTCGAAGGTTCGACCGTTCAGACCCGCTACGGCTACGTCCGCAGCGACCATATCCTCTTCATTGCCGCCGGCGCGTTCCACGTCTCCAAACCGTCGGATCTGATCCCCGAGCTTCAGGGCCGTTTCCCCATCCGGGTGGAGCTCTCCTCCCTCACCGAGCAGGACTTCGTTCGGATCATGACCGAGCCGGAGAACGCGCTGACCAAGCAATACCAGGCCCTGGTGATGGCCGAAGGTGCCGAGCTGGAGTTCACCACGGACGGGATTGCCGAGGTTGCCCGGGTTGCCTTCATGGCCAACGACCGGATGGAGAACATCGGGGCCCGGCGGCTGCACACCGTCATGGCTGCCTTGATGGAGGACGTGCTGTTCGAGCTGCCCGACTATCCGGACAAACGGATCGTGTTCGACGCTCCCACTGTCCGGGAGCGGCTGGCCCGGATCATCAGCGACGACGATTTGAGGCGGTATATACTCTGACGGTCAGGCGGTCAGGCGGTCAGGCGG
>DASRIN010000605.1:0-2851 GCA_035649975.1 Gemmatimonadales bacterium | reverse complement strand
GGCCTGGGAGTCCTGGCCTACCTCCTGCTCCGGCCCAATACCACGAGCATACCGGCCAACGTAACGGTTCAGGCCTCCGACACTCTGGGCTTCCGGGGCTATTTGAAAGGCTCACCTGACGCCCCGGTGGAGATCACCGAGTTCGCCGACTATCAGTGCCCCTTCTGTCAGACGTTTGCCACCCTGCAGATGCCCACGATCGAGGAGCGGCTGATCAAGACCGGCCGAGTACGCTGGCGCTATCGCGACTTTCCGCTGCAGCAGCATCCCTTCGCCCGGCTGGCGGCACACTCCGCCGCCTGTGCCGACGAGCAGGGCAAATACTGGGATCAGCACCAGCGAATCTACGAAGGACAATCTGAGTGGGCGGGAGCCCGGAACGCCGGTCCGATCTTCAGGAACTACGCCCAGGCCAGCGGTCTGGACCTGGGCCGCTACGACGCCTGCATGAAAGCGGGCAAGTACGCCGGTCGGATCCAGGCCAGCTATAACGAGGGGGTCCAACTGGGCGTGAGTTCGACCCCCACTCTGCTCGTAAGCGGCCGCCTGTATCGTGGCCGCTTTGACTCTGACGCCATAACGAAGCTGGTCGATTCGCTCGCTCCCCGCCGCCAATGATCTATCGGATGAGCGCGGCACTGTTGAGCCTCCTCGGGCTCTTCGTCTCCGCGTATCTGTACCTCTACAAAATCGGGCGGATTGGAACCCTGGCGTGCGGTGCCGGAAGCTGTGAGACCGTACAGCAAAGCCAGTGGAGCCGGGTTGCCGGGGTCGACGTGGCTCTCATCGGGGTTCTCGGGTATGCCGGGCTCCTGCTCCTGAGTTTGGCCGCCCTGCAACCGGGCCTGATGGCTCGGCGGTGGCCGACCGCCTTGCTGCTGTGGCTGGCTGGGGTGGGGGTCGCCTTCAGCCTGTACCTGACATATCTGGAGCTGTTTGTCATCCACGCCATTTGTCGGTGGTGCGTGGGATCTGCGGTCATCATCCTGGCGATCTTCGTTACCGCCTTGCTGGAGCAACGCCGCTTGTCCCGAATTCCCAGTCGCTAGTGCCCGGCAAGACCAAACAGCCATCGGGGAAACAGCTCGCGCTATTGGCCTTCGGCGCGCTGGGTGTGGTGTATGGGGACATCGGCACCAGCCCGTTGTACGCCTTCAAGGAGTGTTTCTTCGGCCCCCACAGCTTTCCGGTCACCACCGGAAACGTCCTCGGCATTCTCTCCCTCATCTTCTGGTCCCTCAACTTCGTGGTGACCTTCAAATACCTGTCGATGGTGATGCGGGCGGACAACCGGGGCGAGGGAGGAATCCTGGCATTGTTGGCCTTGGTGCGCCCCACTGGTCCCCTGACCGGAAGCGGACGCCTCCTGATTGCTACCGGTCTGTTCGGCTCGGCCCTCCTCTACGGTGACGGGATAATCACACCAGCCATCTCGGTGCTCAGCGCGGTTGAAGGACTGAGCGTAGCGACCCCTGCTCTGCAGCACTGGGTGGTGCCAGTCGCCTTCCTGATCATTCTGGCCCTCTTCGCCCTGCAGCGCCGCGGCACGGCCGGCATTGGGGCCGTTTTCGGACCGGTTACCGCGACCTGGTTCATCTGCATCGCGGTGCTGGGCATCATGGGAATCAGCCGGGAGCCGGGCGTGCTCCGGGCCATCGATCCCCGGTACGCCGTGGACTTCTTTGCCCGTGAGGGGCTCACCGGGATCACCATTCTGGCGGCCATCATCCTGGTGGTTACCGGGGGCGAGGCCCTGTATGCCGATATGGGGCACTTCGGAAGACGTCCCATCCGGCTGGCATGGTTTACCCTGGTCCTGCCGGCCCTGGTCCTCAACTACTTCGGCCAGGGGGCGTTAATTCTCAACGACCCCGGAGCAGCCCGCAACCCGTTCTATGCCCTGGTACCCTCGTGGGCGCTGTATCCGATGGTTGGAATAGCTACCGCAGCCGCGGTGGTGGCCTCCCAGGCACTCATCTCCGGAGCATTTTCGCTCACACGGCAGGCCATTCAGTTGGGCTACTGCCCTCGAATGACGATTGTGCATACCTCGAGCAGTACCATCGGTCAGATCTACATGCCGACCGTGAACACCATCCTGATGCTGTGCTGCCTGGGACTGGTGGTGGCGTTCCAGAATGCGAGCGCGCTGGCCCTGACCTACGGCGTTGCGCTGTCGGGAACCATGACGATCACGACCATTCTGTTTGCCGTTGTGATGCTGAAGCTCTGGGGCTGGAGCAAGTGGAAGGCCGGTGCCATCACGCTGCTGTTTCTCGTGGTCGACCTGGCATTTGTGGGCGCCAACATGTTGAAGGTCCCCAACGGAGGCTGGCTGCCCCTCCTGGTTGCCGGGGTGGTGTATCTCCTGATGTCGACCTGGAAGAAGGGCAGAGTACGTCTCTCCGCCCTGGTGCGCGAGAACACGCTCCCCATGGAGCTCTTCCTGGATGACATCCGCCGGAGCCGACCCTACCGCGTCCCCGGCACAGCGGTCTTCATGACCTCGTACTCGGAGGGTGCTCCGCCGGTCCTGCTACATCACCTCAAGCACAACAAGGTGCTGCACGAGAAGGTGATGTTGATGTCGGTGCACACTGAGGAGATACCCCAGGTGAGCTGGCGTGACCGGGTGAAGTGCAGCGAGCTGGGGGAAGGCTTCTACCTGGTGATGGCGCGCTACGGATTCATGGAGACACCGGATGTACCTGAAGTGCTCCGATCTCTCGGCCGGGCGGAGGAAAACGGAAAGCCGGTCGCAGTCAAGCTGGCTGATACCACTTTTTATTTGGGGCGGGAGACGCTCATCGCCATTCCGAGGGGGCGACGCAGCGATGGTGCGGTGCCGGAG
>DASRIN010000604.1:0-2384 GCA_035649975.1 Gemmatimonadales bacterium | reverse complement strand
CGCGGCCGTCCCGGTCGGTGACTGGCGCGGGCTTCCTGCTCCACCCGGCTTCACCCAGCCAGGAGAGACAGCCGCCGGGCTCTTCGATGCCGATCAGCTGGTGTCACCTGAGACTTTGGCCGAGTCCGGAGCCGACACTCCCGCCGGGTTCCAGGCCCCGCTGCTTCAGATCTTTGACAGCTACATCATGTACCAAGGGCCGGACGGAGTCATCATCGTCGATCAGCACTCGGCGCATGAACGGGTGCTCTACGAGTCGATCCTGGCACAGCTCAGCGGGGTCGGGGCGCCGGCTCAGAGACTCCTGCTCCCGCTGACCGTGGACTTGACCGACGAAGAGCTCGACGCGGTCGAGACCCATGGTGAGGAGTTACGGCGAGTGGGATTCGAGGTCGAAGGCTTCGGAGGCCGGACCGTGGTCGTTCACGCGGTGCCGACTCCGCATCCGCGCTTCGACGCCGAGGCATGTTTCCGGGAGATGGTAGCTGACCTGGCCCGCGGCCGGTTCGGCGGCTGGAGTAACCGGTTGCAGCGGTTCGCTGCTACCTACGCCTGCCGCGCCGCGGTCAAGGCAGGCGACCGGCTGGAGCAGCGAGAAATGCGGGAGCTGCTCCTCCGGCTCTTCGCCACCGATCTTCCGCCCCACGACGTGCACGGCCGAGCCACGATCGTGCAACTGCCACGCGAGGAGCTGGAGCGCCGGTTTGGCCGGCGGTAAGGTTCCGGTCCTGGTGGGACCAACGGCAGTGGGGAAGACCGCGGTCGCTCTGGCGCTCACCACCCACTGGCCACTCGAAGTGATCTCAGCCGATTCCCGGCAAGTCTACCGCAGGCTCGACATCGGCACGGCCAAACCGACCCGAAAAGAACGTGGGCGGGCGCCGCACCACGGGCTGGACCTGGTGGATCCCGGTACCCGCTACAGCGCGGGGCATTTCGCCCGCGATGCGGTCGGCTGGCTGGCCGACATCCGGGCGCGGGGCAAACTGCCGCTCCTCGTGGGAGGGACCGGGCTCTACATCCGCGCCCTGGCTGATGGCCTCTTCACCGAGCCCACTCTCGAGCCGGCGCAACGCCGAGCGTTGGACGCCTGGACCGCCCGGCTGGAGCCCATCGAGCTCCTGCGCTGGGCCAGTCGACTCGACCCGGGATTTCGAGGTGGCGGCCGCCAGCGGGCCGCTCGGGCCATCGAAGTCGCACTGCTCAGCGGCAGGCCGCTTTCGTACTGGCAGGAGGCCGCCCGTGCGCGGGGCTCGCTTGACCCGTGGTACATTGTCCTCACAGTTCCTCGTCCCGTGCTGCACCAGCGAATAGCCCGCCGGGCCGAGGCCATGGTTCAGCGCGGTGTGATCGAGGAAGTTGCCGCGGTTTTGGCGGACGGATATTCAGCCACCGCTCCCGGCCTCGATGGAATCGGCGTGCGCGAGGCAGTCGAGTATCTCCAGGGGCAGCGCCCGCGAGAGAGCGTGGCGGAAGCCATTACCATCGGAACCCGGCAGTATGCCAAGCGGCAGCAGACCTGGTTCCGGCATCAGCTCGCCGGTTCGGTGACCACTCTGGACGCGACCAGATCGCCGGACAAGCTGGCGGTGGAGATTGTGGGGATGTGGGAAAAGCTGCGAGCTGAGCTAGGAGCCAGAACATGAAGATCGGCATCACCTGCTATCCCACCTACGGCGGATCCGGCGCGGTGGCCACCGAGCTGGGGCTCGAGCTCGCTCGGCGAGGACACTACGTCCATTTCATCACCTACGACTCACCCTTTCGCCTCCGTGGCTATGCCGAACGGGTCTACTTCCATCAGGTAGATACCCGGATGGGGCGCTACCCGCTCTTCGACCACTTTCCCTATACCCTGGCGCTTGCCTCGAAGCAGCACGAGGTAGCCCTGCGGGAGCGGCTCGAGGTGCTGCACGTGCACTATGCCATTCCCCATGCCACCACCGCGTACCTTGCCCGGGAGATGCTGAATGGAGAGCTGCCTCTTCGGGTGATCACGACCCTGCATGGAACCGATATCACCCTCGTAGGCCAGGAGTCCAGCTTCTACGGAATCACCAAGTTTTCCATCGAGCAGTCGGATGCGGTCACGGCGGTCTCGACCTACCTGCGCAACGAGACCTATCGCGCCTTCGGGTGTAATACCTGCGACATCAGGGTCATCCCCAACTTTGTGAACCTGCAGGAATACCGCCCGGGGGATCCGAGCTGCCGGGAGCGGCTGGCTCCGCCGGGCCACAAGCTGATCACCCATGTCTCCAATTTCCGCGAGGTCAAGCGAGTGAAGGACGTGATCCGGGTGTTTGCCCGGATCCAGGCAGCCATGCCGGCCACCCTCATCATGATCGGCGACGGCCCCGAGCGGGTTGATGCGGAAAGCGAAG
>DASRIN010000603.1:0-3564 GCA_035649975.1 Gemmatimonadales bacterium | reverse complement strand
CGCTAGCCGCTTGGGCTGCTGCAGGACGGAGCGAATCTCGTTCCCGTTTGCGTCGCGAAGGTCCAGGACGCCGAGTGTCCGGAGTTCGATCATGGTCCGCTAGAGATACGTCCGCCCGGGAAGGGGAGCAAACATCACCGGCGAATAGCCAGGGGACGGCTGGACCCACAGCGAGGTCACGGGTCGCCGGCATGATGCCCCGCGTCTCTCACAGAGGCCTTCCCGATGAAGCCGTCCTTCCGCGTCACAGCATGGTTGCTGCTGCTTCCCTTCCCTCTCCCGGCCGTTGCCCAGCAGGTGTCGTCGTTCCGCGTGGTCATTGCAGGCACCGAGTCGCTCCATGTGGTGAGGACAGGGACCGGGCGGCCGGTGGTATTGCTCCCCGGACTTTTCGGCTGCGCCTTCGGCTTTCGCCACCTGCTCGCGCAGCTCCCGCCCAAGGGAAGCCGGGTGACCGTGATCGAGCCGCTCGCCCTGGGCAGCTCGTCGCGCCCGGAACGCGCTGACTACTCCCTCACCGCTCAGGCCGATCGAGTCGCCGTTGCCCTCCGCAAACTCGAGGTCGAGGCGGTGGTGCTGGTCGCTCATTCGGTCAGCGCATCGATCGCCCTGCGGCTGGCGATTCGTAACCCCGAGCTGGTCAGGGGTCTGGTGCTCCTCGACGGCGGTCCGATGGAGACAGTCGCTACCAAGGAGTTCCGCCAGGCCATGCGCTATGCGCCGTGGGTGAAGTGGATGGGCGGCATGAGGCGACTCCGGCCCCGCATCCGAGGCGACCTCGTCGCTGCCTCCGGCGACTCGAGCTGGCTGACCGATGCAGTCCTCCAGGCCTACACCGCCGGCGCGGCCGCCGATCTGGACGGGACTCTCAAGGCCTACCTCCGGATGGCCAGGAGCCGGGAACCGGAGAAGCTCGCTCCCCGACTGCAGCAGCTGAGGGTGCCCGTACGGCTGGTCGTGGGAGGGGCGCCCCACCGGGGCGGGATCTCCACTGAGCAGATCGAGCTGCTCGCGGCCCGAGTGCCCCGGTTCACGCTGGACAGTGTTCCTGATGCAGGGCACTACCTGTTCGAGGAAGCGCCCGCAGCCGTAGTAGCCGCCATCACCCGGGTTCAGGGAGCGTCGCTCGCCGCGCGCCCAATGGTGAGCCGGCCATGACCACCTACGACGCGCTGGTGATCGGGAGCGGCTTCGGCGGAATGATGGCCGCCCACGCGCTGGTCCACGCCGGCCTTCGGGTGCTCATGCTGGAGCGGGGAGACTGGGTGGTGAGGAGCCCGCGGAGCTGGCAGGGCGACCAAGTCGGCCCGTTGGGCGAGCACTTTCACACCGACTCGCCATACGAGGTGTACGACGAGCGGGGCCGCTCGACCGCCGGGGCATTCTTCTGTGTCGGCGGGCCGTCGGTGTTCTATGGTGGAGTCGCCCTACGCTTCCGGACGGAAGACTTCGAGAGCAACCCCGATCTCGAAGCGGGCTCCGGGGCCAGCTGGCCCTACAGTTACGCCGATCTGGAGCCGTACTACCTGCAGGCCGAGCGAATCATCGGCGTTTCCGGAGTGGCGGGAGCCGATCCGACCGAACCGCCCCGCAGCGGAGGCTACGCCGAGCCGCCGAGCCCTCTCGCGCCGGTGTCAGCCCGGATCGCAAGGGCCGCACAGGAGCTGGGCTTCAATCCGTTTCCGCTGCCGCTCGCCATCAATCACGGGGCTGCGCCTCAGCGGAACCGGTGCATAGGCTGCGGCACCTGCGACGGATTCGCCTGCGCCATCGGCGCCAAGAACGACCTCGCGACCAGTGTCCTGCCCGATCTGCTGGAGCGGGGGCTCGAGCTGCGCCCCGGGACAATCGTCCAGCGCATCTTGGTGGAGGGCGGCAAGGTCACCGGCGTGGTCGCTCAGGACACCAGGAGCTACGAACGGAGTGTCTATCGTGCTAGGCGGGTGGTGCTCGCCGCCGGCGCGCTCGCTTCTCCCCACCTCCTCCTTGCCTCGGCGCTTCAGCGGCATAATCCGGGTGGTCATGTAGTCGGGCGCTATCTGATGCGGCATCTCAACCGCGTCGTGTTGGGCCTGTTTTCCAGCCCGCCCGCGCCCGACGGCCGGTTTCACAAACAGATCGCGATTCACGATCTCTACTTCGGGTCCCCCTCCGCCCGGCAGCGGGGCAAGCTCGGCGGCATCCAACAGGTGGGTACCCCACCCGCCTCGCTGATCCGGCAGCAGCTCGCCGGCCCACTCGGCAGCATCGGCGCACGACTTTCAGGCTATACCTCCGGCCTGCTGACGATCGCCGAGGATCAGCCGCAGTTCGAGAACCGGGTGACGCTCGATTCCAGGCGTCTCGATCACTACGGCCTCCCCCGCCTAGTAATCAGTCACCGCTACAGCAAGCGCGATGATGCCGGCAGCAGAGTCCTCCTGCGGGCAGCGCGGAACGTGCTCCGATGCGCCGGCGCCTGGGCCTGCTATCAGCACCAGATCCGCACCTTCTCCCATGCGGTTGGCACCGTCCGGATGGGCCGCGATCCCCGAACCTCGGCACTGGATCAGTACGGCCGCTTCCGTGGAGTGGAGAACCTCTACGTGCTGGACGGTTCCTTTATGCCCCGCTCCGGCGGAGTAAACCCCAGTCTTACCATTGCCGCGAATGCGCTCCGCTCAGCCGCCTTTTTAGCGAAAGACACTTCTCAGCCCGAGAGATCCCGATATGCAGTCACAACTCATTAGGCCGGTCCACCGCCCACAGCGGGTGTCCGGCTCCGATCTCAACCTGGTCTTCCTGGGTTGCGGCAGCATAGCGCGACAGCACGCGCTCCGACTTCGCTCCCTCGGCGGGGTGCGATGCGGCTTTGCCAGCCGAGATGGACAGCGGGCGGCGGAGTTCAGCCAACGGCTCGGCGGAATCAGCAGCTACGGAGCCTACGAGAGCGCCCTGCTGGATGAGAGCGTCGATGCAGTCGCGATCACTACGCCCACGGCACAGCACCTCCCTCTTACGCTCTCGGCACTCGAAGCCGGGAAGCACGTGATCGTGGAGAAGCCGGGGTTCCTTCGCTCAGCCGATGTGGACCTGGTCGAAGCCGCGACAGCCGAAAGCGGATGCAGGGTATTGGTCGCAGAAAACTATGCCTACAAGCCACTGAGGCGGGTACTCCGGGACGTGATCACGAGCGGAGAGATCGGGGAGGTGCGCTACCTCGCGGTCAACGCGCTCAAGCTGCAACGCTCCGGTGGCTGGCGCGACGACGAGTCGCTGGCCGGCGGTGGCGCGCTCTTCGAGGGCGGGATCCACTGGATGCACCTCATGGCGGACCTGGGACTCACGATCGAATCGGTCCACGGCTTCCGGCCCGATGGAGCGGGCGGGATCGAGCGCAGCATGCTGGTTGTGGTCCAGTACGAGCAGGGCGCCGTCGGAACGCTCCATCACGCATGGGACACTGCCTCGCTTTTCCGCGGGCTCAGACTGTCCCGGATCTACGGCACCCGCGGGTCAGTGACCTTCGAGTCGAATGGGCTCTTCGTCGCGGTGCGGACCAGCGGGGTACGAGTGATGCTCTCG
>DASRIN010000602.1:0-3021 GCA_035649975.1 Gemmatimonadales bacterium | reverse complement strand
GGAGCGACCGACCATCGCCGTGGTCCTGGCGCAGTTTCTGGCTGAGCAGGAGCAGCGCCTGGCGCCCAAGACCGTCGCGCAGTATCGAGACGTGGTCGAGCTCCTCCAGCACTTTCTGAATGGCTACGCGTACGCATCGCTCGATGAGCTTGATGCCAAGCGCTTCGAGCGGCTGCAGCGCGCCTCGGGGGACACCCAGCGGGAGTTCTGTCAGGTCTTCGGACCCGAGCACATCCTGCCCAATGTGGGCGAGTTCCTCGGGTACTTCATGATCCGCAAGGTCCTGGCCAGTCGGACCCTGCTCCGGGCGGCTGGGACCGTAACCAAGCGGTTGGCAGCTTGGCTGGGCGAGCAGGGCTACGTCGAGGCCGAAGGGGCGGAGTTGGCGAAGGAACGCGGTGCGGAAGCCGCCCGAGAGCTACCACAAGCGGACGAGCTGGCCACTCGCCTCCAGACACTCGCCGACGGGTGGGCGAATCCAGATGCAGCCGAGCAGCTCGAGGATCATTTCCAGATCACGCGGGTTGAGCCGGGCAAGCTCTGGCTCACTGGCCTGATCGATGGTCGGGAGTGTGGACCGATTCAGCTCCCCGAGGAACTCAGTCGCAAGTGTCAGGTAGGCTGGACCGTCTCCGGCGTGATCGGCCGGATCGGCAGGCGCTGGCAATTCCTCGAGGTGTGGAACGTCTATCCGCTCTGAAGCATGACCACATCACAGAGCAGCAGGCCGTCTGCCGTCGATGCCCACCGTCATTTCCTGGTCCAGTACTCCTGGCAGGCCTACTATAGGAAGCATCGTGCTGCGGCGGGTCCGTTCCTCCAGGGTGCAGCGGCGCACCGGGATGGAGGCCACCGTCTGATGACAGCTCCCTCTCCCCCACCGAGAACGCCGAAGCGAGCGACGTTCGACAACCTGGCGCTCCTTCCCGCCTCGCCCCTGCCCTTCAAGGTGACGTGGCAGCGGATCACCAACGAGCTGCCGACAGGATCAATCCTGATCATGCTCCCCGTGTCCGCGAGTCCGCACGGCGAAGCGCTGGAGCGGATCAAAGCCAGCTTCGAGGCCACGGGCCGATCCGTGAAGATGTTGCCTGCTTCCGAGATCACGAAGGCCCGGCAACTGCGCCTGCTGGTGGGCTGAGCACATGGTCCAGGAAATATCTCGAGGCATTACGGTTGACGATGATGTGATGGGCGGTCAGCCAGTCATCAAGGGTACTGGCATACCCGTCGATCTCATCTTGACCAAGCTTGCTGAACACCGCAGCATAGACGATCTTCTGGCAGAGTATCCAGCGTTGACTGTAGACCAAATCAAAGACTGCTTGCGCTATGCATCAATTCTCATCCAACATAAGAAGAAGAGGCGGCGTATCATTCCATGGTGAATTATAGGGAAGTTATGGTGGGACTAACTTTGATTGAATCTAGCGAATCCAATAGATTGCCTATAAATGAAGGACAAAGCCGTCCTGAAAGCGGCCTCACAACGATCCAGGCCAAATCTGGCCACGACTTGGGGACTCTTGCCGAGTTTGGAGCGTCGAGCCCACTCGGAGTACCAATCGGGCGATGTGCGCGCCGGCCCGTCAGTTCCCGATCAAATAGCCACGCGGATGCGCCGCCACGGGCTCATGCCCCGGAGAGCCCGGCCCTGCCCCGGCGGGGCGGAGTCGCTTGGATACGCGGCGGGCAAGTGTCGCTGTCGGGCGACTTGCTGGCACGCTGACCTGGCTGCGCTACATCCCGCGAACGGGGTGGCAGGACTCGAACCTGCGACCTCCAGCCCCCTGCGATAACCGACCGCATCGGCCCGCCGCACGGTCATTCTACACCGCCGCCTTCATCTGCTCGTCGCGGCCAGCTCAGCGTCACACGCCTGGGCATGTGCGGATGCCCGCGGCCTGGGTAACCAGCACCCTCCCCTCACTCAAGGCCCGCTGGATCGCGTGGGCGGACCCATCCGCTCGGCCATGACGAGAAGCTGATCACTTCAACCTTGTCGATGAGGAGCGTGTAAAGGTCCTCCGCTGGGAAGTCGCCGAGTCGCAGCTCGAGCATGCGCCCATCAGACCTGGCGGAGTAGGGCACGAGTGGATCACCCGTCTCGCGCCAATGGATCGACCGCTCGAGCCATGCCATCCCGATCATCCCGTTGCTCTCATCCCGTAACGACTCGCGTCAGGGCACCGACTTGGGCGGGACGCACGCCAACGATAGCAACTTCTGTCCGAGCGGCGGCGGCCCAGGTGGCGGCACGGAGGGCCTCGTCGGTTCGCGCCTGGGCGCGGATGAACGAGCAGCTTCGGCCAGGTCCCCATCCCCCCGATCTGCTGATAACTGGCCCCTACAGCGTCACTTCGCGCGGACCTCGCCAGCCCTCTGTCATTTGGCGACCTATGGCATCTTCCAGGGCGGGCCGACCCGGTTGACTGCCGGTAAGGACACAGACACCCCAGGTCTGTAGGCACCTGAACACACCATGCAGAAGGCCGTCAGGAATGTCACGACGGGGGAGTGTTCGGTTCTCGGCAGCCATCAGCGGCTGGCCACCAAATCAGTTCCTTGGTCACACCGATGACGAAGCCCTTGTCCTCGAACGACGTTGGCGACTTCGTTCAAGGCGACGAGCAAGAAACTAATCGAGCCAAGGGCTTTTCGATCCCCTGGTCAGAGGCCCAAGAGCGGCCACCGGACAGTGGCATTTCCTATCTAGTCGGGTGGCGAGGGAGAGATTCGAACTCTCGACCAAGGGCTTATGAGGTTCTTGGTCGTTCGGACAAGAAATAGTGCCGTAAACCAGAAGCCCCCGTAGTGAATCGCCAGTTCCTACGGCCAAAGCCCTTGTCCCCAGTTTCTTGTCCCTATGACCAAGGAAATGGTTCTGTTGCAGTCGAGTGGGCAGGCTGTCGGAGGACGCCAGCACGGCGACACGTCGGGTCGCCCGGCTGCCACCGCCCTCCTGGGTTGCCCGTCGGGGCGCCCTCGCTGGGAGCTTCCCGGACAGGGCCGGCGCCATGT
>DASRIN010000601.1:0-2501 GCA_035649975.1 Gemmatimonadales bacterium | reverse complement strand
CCCTTAGCCCGCGTGTGCTATCGCCCCCTTGGCAGCCTGGACGATCAGATTGGCCACCGCCTCAGGCTGGGCGACGTAGACCGCGTGACTTCCCGCGACCTCGACCACTGTCGCTCCCGCACGGTTGGACATGGAGCGTTGTGCGGAAGGCGGGATCATCCGGTCCTCGGTAGCCACCAACGACCAACTCGGCTTCGTCTTCCAGGCCGGCTCGCTGTTGGTCGCACTCACCGCCTCGAGGCCCCAGGGAACCTGAGAATCCGCCATGAACGCTGCTCGCTCAGGATCTACGTCGCCGGCAAAGGAGGTGGGGAACTTGGCCTTGTCCAGCATCAGAAAGCCGTCCTGCGGTGGCAGGATGGGAGGAGCCGGAGCGCTCGGCGGGATCCGGTCTTTGATGAGGGATTCCACCGATTCCCCTTTGTCCGGGATCCAGGCGGCGATGTAGACCAAGGCCACTACCTTGGGATCGTTGCCGGCCTCGGTAATCACCGCTCCGCCATAGGAGTGGCCGACCAGGATCACGGGGCCGTTCCGCGTGGCCAGGACCCGTTTGATCGCTTGGACGTCGTCAGTTAACGAGATCGTAGGATGCTGGACCACGCTGACCGAGAATCCCTTTTTCCGCAGCGATCGGTAGACACCTTCCCAACCAGAGCCGTCGGCCCATGCGCCATGGACAAGTACGATGCTCATGACCTCGGAGTCAGGTGTTGCAGGCATGGAGGGCTCCTTTCCAGACAAGAACGCCGAGCCACCTTCGCAGCTCGGCGATCTTGGGTTACGCGGCGCCGCCTCGACGGCAGCGGAGAGGGCGAAGAACGCCCACGCTAGGCTTCGGCACTGCACCTGTCAAGATTGATCGAGAGAGGGACAACGCGATCTCAGCCGGTATCAAAAATATCGAGGGGACTGGCGGTGGGATCCTGGTCCATCTGGTAGCGAAGCTGCTTGAACAGATTGTACTTCACGGCGAAGAAAGGGTTCTCCATCAGCCGGATCGAGATCAGTGACACGGGCAGGCTCACTCGAACCTCGCGACCCGGCTCAGGGTAGGCGACGGCGACCACCTCGCGGGTGTCGTGGACGTAGCTCACCTTGACCGGACAGCCTAGCGCCAGTGCCAACTCCTCGGCCAGCCGGCTCATTGGGGCCGCCTGGTACAGCCACAGCGTCGTTCGACTGAGTTCTGTCTGATTGCTTGGTTCTCCTTGCGCGAGGCCCATCTCGATCGGCGGTACGGTGGGGCAGAGCGCGCCCGTCAACGGGGCCAGGGAGATTAGTCGAGGTCGTTGGGACGCAATAACTTATCATGGGTGTCAAGGCTCGTATGTTGCCCTGCTTCTGGGTGGAATTACCGCAATTTGCGAACACTCCAGCCTTCCCGAACCATGTCCACCACCGACACGATGTACTGTTCGTGGAGCAGGCCATCAGCCTCGACGACCAACACGCGGAAGCCTTCCTGGCCCTGGTGAGCCAGGGCCAGCATGTAGCCGGTCACGTGCACCACGGCATAGGGCGGAGACACCAGGCCATCGTTGCGCGCCCGGCGACTCACGTCGCTGGCATCGGTCGAGCTGTAAACAGCTACCAGCTCCCCCGCAACGTAGCAGTCCTTCTCGTTGGGATGGGGGGCCAGCTGCCGTACAGCGAATAAGTGCCTGCGCTGACCGGCCTTGTAGACGAGTTGCGCCATAAAGTTATCCTCTTCCTGACAATCCTCCCCGCTCCCCGATATAAGCTATCCTGCGGCCGCAAACTGAAGCCTGGGCCGACCGGTCTGAGCTCGGGGGGATATGTCGATCTGAGCCCTGTCCGTGCGTCAATTAGATGGAGACCACACACCCGCGCAGGAGGGGCACTTCCATCCTACTTTCCAATATGCGTCGGCGCGGCAGGGGAGCAGTCAGCGAGTCGGTCGCCGTAGGCGATCGCTACACCATTGACCGAGAGCTGGGTCGGGGCGGGATGGCCGTGGTATATCTGGCCCGCGACCAGAAGCACGACCGCCCCGTCGCCATCAAGATCCTGCGCCCGGAGACCGTCGCCGGCGAAGCCGTCCAGCGCTTCCTGCGGGAGATCCAGATCCTGGCGCGGCTCCAGCACCCCCACATCCTCCCGCTGCTCGATTCCGGCACCACCGACGAAGCATCGCCCCGTCCGTTCTACGTCATGCCCTACGTGGACGGTGAGACCCTCCGCCAGCGCCTCACCCGCGAGGGGCCGCTCCCCCAGGCGGAAGCGATGCGCCTGGTGCGCGAGACCGGCGAAGCGCTCCACTACGCGCACGGGGAAGGGCTGATCCATCGCGACGTGAAGCCCGAGAACGTCCTGCTCTCCGGGTACCCGTCGCGCCATCGAAGCGCGCCGGGTGTTTCCCACGCCCTGGTGGCTGACTTCGGCATCGGGCGGGCCGTGGGCGTCGCGGCCGCCGACCGGCTGACCCGGCCGGGGTTGAGCATGGGCACTCCCACCTACATGAGTCCCGAGCAGGCCCA
>DASRIN010000600.1:0-3502 GCA_035649975.1 Gemmatimonadales bacterium | reverse complement strand
CTACGCCGACAATCACCCAGAAGAGCTCGGGCGTTCTGGGATGTTCCAGCAGATACACCGCCGCCGGGAGCACCACGGCGGCGGCGATGCTGCTCAGCGAAACGTAGCCAGTGAGCAGCAGCACCACTCCCCACACCGCTGCCGCCACCGCCAGGGCGATCGGCGTCAGGCCCAGCATAACCCCTGCCGCGGTCGCCACCCCTTTTCCGCCTTTAAACTGCACGAATACCGAGAAGACGTGACCCAGAATGGCCGCTACCCCGCACGCCAGTGCGAACAGCTCCGAGCTCGAGACCCGCGGCGCGAAGTACAGGACTGGAATGGCCCCTTTGGCAATGTCAAAGAGAGCGACGGGAATGGCGTACTTCCATCCCAGCACCCGATACAGATTGGTGGCGCCCAGATTCCCGCTGCCGTGCTGTCGAAGATCGATCTTGGCAAATGCTCTGCTGACCAGGTAGCTGGTCGGAATGGCTCCGAGCAGGTAGGAGGCGAGGAGCCAGAGCGCCGCAGTGAGCATCAGCGGCGAGAGCCCCGCCGGGTAAACTTGAGACGCAGGGGCGAGCCGGGAAAGGGCCAGACCTCCCGGAAGCCATGGACCAGGTATCGCTGATAGGATTCCGGTACTTCCTCGGGCCGATTGCTTACGATGGCAAGAGTAGGCGGCGCAGTGCCCACCTGGGAGGCATAGAGAAGCTTCACCTCCTCCCCTGGCTTCTGCGGCGGTGCGTTGCGCTCGATCAGCTCAGCCAGCACCTTGTTGACCTCCGCAGTGGGAACCCGCTGCTCCCGGCTGTCGGCAACCTCAACGATCAGGTCGAGTACCTTGCGGACTCGCTGTCCGGTCAAGGCCGACACGTAAAGGAACGGCACATACCGCAGGAAGGGAGCCTTCGCGATCAACGCTTCCTGCCCCTGGTGCGCCGTATTGGCGTCCTTCTCCTCGATCAGATCCCACTTGTTCACCAGAACGATCAGGGCGGCTCCCCGGTCCCACGCCTGAGTGGCAATGCGAAGGTCCTGATTGTGCATGCCTAGGGTGGCGTCCACCACCAGGACACACACCTGGGCTCTTTCAATGGCGCGCTCGGTCCTCAGCGTAGAATAGAATTCCAGGTCATCTTCTACTTTAGCCCGCCGCCGTAAGCCTGCAGTATCAATGAAGTTGAGGGTCCTACCTTGAAATCGCAAGACACTGTCGATGGCGTCCCGCGTGGTGCCCGCCTGGGGTGTCACCAGATGGCGTTCCTCCCCCAACAACCGATTCACCAGCGAAGATTTTCCCACGTTCGGCCGTCCCACGACCGCCACGTTGATCGCATCCTCGGCTTCTGCCGGATCGTAAGGCGGAAGGTGGGCCACGATGGTGTCGAGAAGGTCGCCGCTCCCCTTGCCTACTGCCGCGCTCACACCCTGCGGTTCGCCGAAGCCGAGCTGGTAGAAATCGTACTGCTCGGTGCTCCGCTCCAGATTATCCAGCTTGTTCACCGCCAGTACTACCGGCCGTCCAGCCTTGCGCAACCGGTCGGCGATGGATCGATCGACCGGGTTCGGCCCCTCGCGGCCGTCTACTAGGAAGATGATGACATCGGCTTCGGCCACCGCGAACTCGACCTGCCTGCCGATGGCGCGGTCCAGCGAGTCATCCGAGTCCGGGACCAGCCCGCCGGTGTCCACCAGCCAGAAACGACGACCTTGCCACTCCGCGTCGCCGAAGTGGCGGTCTCGAGTCGTTCCCGGCCGCTCCGACACGATGGCTGGACGTCCGCCCAGAATCCGATTGAACAAGGTGGACTTGCCCACGTTGGGGCGGCCGACGATGGCAACCGTTGGCTTGCTCACACCTCGACCGGCTCGCCCAAGACATCCGCGAAATCCTTGGACGGCAGGGCCTCGACCGGAATCGAGGTCTGCAGCCGCTCCAGGCTCATGCTGTCGATGAAGAGCTCGTCATCGTTGAGCGATTCGCCGGGAAGGAGAACCAGATCGAGGTCAGCCCGATTGCGCAGCGCTTCCTCCACCGCCGCCCCGGGGAGCAGTCCTGCGGTCGTGACACTGGGGCCGAAGAGCGTGTTCACCACCGGAATGAGGTCGAAGAAGGCTCCGGTCAGCCGCTCCAGTGGCTCGAACACCAGCGGCATCAGTCGCGCCATGGCGGTACCGCTTACCACGCCGATGCGCTTGCCGCTCCAGTTGAGACTCCCGGCCTCAAGGGTGCCGATTCTTTGCTGCAGCCAGCGAACCGATCCCACTCCATTCTCCACCTGCTCGAAGCCGTCGTAGATCTGCGCCGGCGGAAGCTCGACCCCTGCCCGGAGGTATAGCTCGTCAGCTCCCAGGGCCCAGGTGATGCCGCGCTGGGCCCGGGCAATGGCCGCCTGCCCCTCTACCAGCGCGATAGCTGCCCGACACTCCTCGGCCGTGGGCTCGCGTACCAAGTGGTGCTTCGAGAACTCGGTGAGCCCTACCGGGACGACGGCACAGTCCAGGATCGCTGGACCAAAGTGGTAAAGCGTCTCCAGCGTCTCCCGGAGGACCGGCCCGTCGTTCACTCCGGGCGACATGACGATCTGGGTGTGGAACTCGATGCCGTGCATAGCGAAGCCGCCCAGCTGCGCCACGATGTCCGGCGCGGTGGGGTTGCGCAGGAGGTACCGCCGGATGGTCGGGTCGGTAGCGTGGACTGACACGTACAGCGGTGACAGCCGGTAGTCGATTATGCGCTGAACGTCGCGCAGCTTGAGATTAGTAAGAGTAGCGAAGTTCCCGTAGCGAAAGGACAGCCGATAGTCGTCGTCGCGGATATAGAGCACCTCGCGGAGCCCGTCCGGCAGGCCGTCCACGAAGCAGAAGTCGCACCGGTTGGCACACCGCCGGATGCGGGGAGGCTCGAGCGCGACGCCCATCGGCTCGCCCAGCGGACGCTCGATATCGAACTCGATCTCCTCCCCGTCGGGCTGGCGAACGTGGAGGAGGACCTGCTCCTCGGCGGTAAGAAACTCCCAATCCAGGAAGTCGTCGAGCTCCCGCCCGTTGACCGACAGAAGCTCGGTACCCTCGCGCAAGCCGAGCTCGGCGGCCACGGAGCCAGGATGGACGGCGGTGACGCGTATCATCGGGCAAAGATCTCCCCGCGCGCGGGCACATTCAAGCGGGAATAGCTGCGTTTGCCCTTTCCCGGGCGCAGAACTCATACTTCATCCGATGGCAGCAAGGCACCCGGCGACTATCGGTGAAGGGAGGCAGCGGTGGCATGAAGCTCAAGCCTTTGGACCAGCAGGTCATCGTCATTACCGGCGGCACCAGCGGGATCGGGCTCGCCACGGCCAGGCGCGCGGCCGAGCGCGGCGCCCGGGTGGTCCTGTGCTCTCGCGATGAATCGGAGCTACAGGAGACGGTAGACCAGATCGGGCGGAGTGGCGGCACGGCCCACGCCGTCGTGGCAGATGTGTCCAGCCCGGACGATATGGAACGGCTCGCTGCCGCGGCGGTGGAGCGATTT
>DASRIN010000599.1:0-4813 GCA_035649975.1 Gemmatimonadales bacterium | reverse complement strand
GGCCCTGAGTCTCCCCGATTCCCTCACACTTCCGCCGAGATACGGTATGCGTCTCCTTTCAATCGTCGCCCTTGGTCTTCTGCCGGCTCAGCTCTGGGCTCAGCAGCCGGCGCCGCTGGGGAAGCCCCTGCGTACAATCGACTCGATCCCAGGGCCGGAAAGCGTTGCGGTAGGCCCGGATGGAGCCTGGTATGTCAGCTCGTTTGGCAAATTCGACAACGGTGCCGATGGAGCGGTCTACCGGGTCGATCCGGACAAAGGCCGCCGAGAAGTCTTCGCCGGCGGGCTGGAGGACCCCTGCGGGGTAGTGTTCGTGGGTAACACTCTTTGGGCGGCCGACCGAAAAGGCGTGTATCGGGTCACCCGAGGCAAAGTCGAGCTGGTCTACCCGGCCAAGGTTTTCCCCCGTGAGCTGCGCTTCCTCAACGACCTCGCCGCCGGTCGGAACGGTGAGCTGTACGTCAGCGATACCGGCGACTCGACCGCCGCGGGACATGGGGCGGTGTTCCGCCTGGTACAGGGCCAGCGTCCCGCTGTGGTCCCCGGCAGCGATACGGTGCGGGCGCAATCGAGCGTCAATGGGCTCTTCACCGGCGGAGCTGATACGCTATACACCGTCGGCTACCGCACCGGCATCCTCTCGGTAACCGACGGCAGGGGTAACTGGCGGGAGCTGACCCGCGGCCTCGGCGCTCCCGACGGGATCGATGTCGCCGGCGGTGGGGCGTTCTACGTGAGCGACAATGTGGGCGGAGACCTCTTCCTAGTGCAGCGCACTGGGGGCGCCAAACCAGCAAAGATCGCCTCTGGCCTCAAGGCTCCGGCCGATCTGGTGATGGACCACAGGCGGGGCTTACTTGTGATACCGGAGAACGACGCGAACCGACTGAGCGTCTACCGGGTGACCAGTCACCAGAGTCATTGAGGTCGTCAGGGTCAAAGGGGGACGAAGATGAGGAGCTCTCTGCTAGCAATCGTTCTGATTGCCGCCTGTGGTCGGGGGGACCGTGGCGGCACCACGGCGGATACCACTGCCATGGCGACCGGCGCCACCGAGGGCCTCAAGCTTCCTTCGGGATTCAAGGCGACAGTGTTCGCCGAGAACCTGAGCGGCGCTCGGCACCTGGCGGTGGCACCGAACGGAAACGTGTACGTCAATACCTGGCGCTCGCCCTATGACACCACTCGTCGGGTTCCGGAGGGGGGCTACATCGTGGCCCTGCGGGACACCAACCGGGATGGAAAGGCCGATCTCATCCGCCGGTTCGGCAGCAGTCTTCAGTCGGGCAGCAAGGGCGGCACCGGGATCGCCATCCGGAGCGGATGGCTCTATGTGGAGGCCGACAGCCAGATCATGCGCTACGGTCTGCCGGAAACCGAGCTGGTGCCGGCCGGTAGCCCGGAGATCGTCGTCATCGGTCTCACGACGGAAGGCGGTCATCCCATGCATCCTATCGCAGTGGATGACCGAAACATCTACGTGAACCTGGGATCAGACACCAACTCCTGCCAGGAAAAGGATCGGGAGGTCGAGTCTCCCGGTCGGAAACCTTGCCGGGAGCTGCTCCAGCGCGCGGGTATCTGGCGGTTCCTCAACAGCGGCAGACAGCGCTTCTCGCCGGCACAGCGGTTTGCCACCGGCATCCGGAACGCGGACGGCCTCGCCATTCACCCCGAGAACGGTGCGTTGTACGCTACCCAGCACGGCCGCGACCAGTTGGCTCAGAACTGGCCCAAGGTCTACAACTCGAAACAGGGAGCCGAGCTGCCGGCCGAGGAGCTGCTGCGGGTCGAGCAAGATGGGGACTACGGCTGGCCCTATTGCTATTACGACGCCACGGCCAAGTCTCTGGTCCTGGCTCCCGAGTACGGCGGCGACGGCAAAAAGGCAGGTGAGTGCGCTCAAAAGAAGGGACCGGTGGCAGCCTTCCCGGCCCACTGGGCGCCCAACGCGCTGGCCTTCTACACCGGAACCATGTTCCCGGAGAGCTACCGCGGCGGCGCGTTCATCGCCTTTCACGGCTCCTGGAACCGGGCCCCCGAGCCCCAGGACGGCTACAACGTGGTGTTCCAGCCAATGGCTCAGGGCAAAGCATCGGGTCAGTATCAGGTCTTCGCCGACGGCTTCGCCGGCCAACGAAAGGAACCCGGCCTGGCGAAGCATCGCCCGGCCGGGGTGGCGGTCGGACCCGATGGAGCGTTGTACATCAGCGACGATCAGGGTGGAACGGTTTGGCGCGTGGAGTATAGTCGCTAGACACTAGTCGCTAGTCGCTAGGCACGCGTCCAAGCTGTCACCATGAGCAAAGCGAAGAATCCCTGGGTTTGGGAGGGATCCTTCGCTGCGCTCAGGATGAGGAGCTACCGCCTAAAGAGAGCCACTAGTGACTAGTGACTAGTGACTAGTGTCTAGTGTCTAGCGACTCCCTACGCCGCCGGCGTGAGCTGCTTCTGAAGGGCCATCGCCTGGTCTAGGTGCTTGCGGATGACCGGGATCGCCTTCTCGATCAGCTCCTTTAACTGCGGGGTCTGAGTGGTCACCCGCGCCTGGTTGGCCAGGTCGATCACTGCCTGGTGAATCGTCACCTCGTTGTCGATGTAGGTGCGATCGAACTCGGCTCCCTTGGGCGTACTCTGGAGGGCCTTCATCTCGCTGGCCACGTAGGGCGCCAGTGGGTCCTTCTCCGGTGGCTTGGGCTCCACCCCCAGCTGCTTGGCCAGGTCCTGGCCCGCCTTCCGCAGCGCGTGGTGCTCGGACATCATCAGCTGGGCGAAGGCCTTCACGTCTGCCCGGGTGGCCTTCTTGGCCGCCACGGCTCCGCCGGCGCTGTCCGCCTTGTTGGCGGCATCGAGCAGCGCCACGATGTTGGCATCGCTCAGACCAGCCTTGGGCGTAGTCGTGGGGGTTGCCGCGGCTCCGGTGTCAGCCGTGTCGGCCGCCGCCGCTGAGCTCTGGTCCCGGGAGTTGCGGCTGCCTCCCTCGCAGGCAGTCAATACTCCTACCAGCAGGAGCCCTACCGGCCACGTCGCATCCAGTGCTTTGCGGTTCCTCATAGATCCATCCTTTGTCGGATAGCCTGCGGATGATTCCCGTGCGTTTGATGGCGTACGAGTTCTACATCTTGATGCAGGGAGCAGATGTGATCCCCGTCACGCTGTTCAAACCCAATTGGAGCCTTGACATCGGTCCCGAGTGCAAGAGTTTACATGGTTACCTCCTGGCTGGCACCCGCCCCCAGGAACCCATTTCTCGGTAGCTGGCTTTGTAGTCGGCTTGGCTGTGAGTATGAGATGATCCGAACCACGTTTCTGCTCGCCCTTCTCGTCCCCCTGACCAATGCCTGCGGCGGTGGCGGGCCGACGGCCTCGGTGGGCCTGCCGCCCGAGGGATCAGTTGACTCGAGTCCGCCGCCCCCGGACTCGCTCCCTACCGACAGCACCCCCGTACCGCCCCCGCCCCCGCCCCCGGATTCCGTCGGACAGCCTCCCTATACCCCGGTCCACTCCGGTATCCCCTTCGGCCCAACTCAGCAGGGATTTCTGGACTTCGGGCCGGATTTCAGCGGCACCCTGGTTCCGGGTATCCCCGACAGCGTGATGTTGACACTGGAGGCAGCTCGCCGGGCGAACGTCAGATTGTTCATTCAGTTCAGTGGCAGCGAGCAATACAACCGGGACGAGCACGGCTTCAGCATGGAGAAGTGGAAGGCTCGGGTCGACCGGTTCCGGGGACTGGACTTCTCTTCCTATATCGCAGACGGAACGCTCATCGGTCATCGTATCATGGATGAGCCCAACGATGCGAACAACTGGAGCGGGAAGGAGGTGACCCTGCCCGAAATCGAGGAAATGGCGAGGTACAGCAAGGAAATCTGGCCCACGCTGCCGGCCGTCATCCGGGCCTTCCCGGAGTATCTGAAGGGCTACCAGTTTCAGTATCTCGATGCTGCATGGGCCCAGTACCTCCACAAATTCGGGCCGGTTGAGGAGTTCATTGCTACCAACGCTCGCGAGGCCAAGGATGCCGGACTCAGCCTCATCACCGGCTTGAACATCATCAACGGGGGCAGCGGATCCAGCGGCATTCCGGGTCGGAAGGGTTTCCGTCAGCTCTGGTCCATGGGTGCCGATGAGATCAGAGCGTATGGCAATGCCATCCTCGCCGAGCCCCACATCTGCGCCTTTCTCATGTTCGAGTACGACGCGCAGTATCTGGCCCGGCCCGACATTAAAGCGGCGCTCGCCGAACTGGCGCAGAAAGCGGCGGCTCTTCCCAAGAGGGAGTGCCGACGGGAGTAAGCAGTTTCCCCAACTTCAGTTTCCCCCACCAGCTGCCGATACCAGAACTGACCCCTAATACGGGTTCCTCTCGGGGAGCCGGTCGGTTGCTGGAGGTGGGATGCGCGCTGGACTGCTATCGCAGAGGCTGTTGCGTGCGGCAGGAGTGCTGCTGATGCTCAGCGGATGTGGCTTCGATCCGGAGGGAGACGTTCCGCTCGAGCCACCGGCTGTCTACCGGGAGTGGTGGGCCAAGACCCAGGTCTGTTCCGGTCTGACCGGCGACTTCGACCGCATCCGCTGGTCCGTCATCGAAGGCCCCAGCTTTGCCTGCTCCAGCGGCCAGTGCGCGGGTCACTGGAGGACCGACCACCACATCTTCCTGGCCAGCGAGTGGTCCATGGATGAGATGGTTGTCCGGCACGAGATGCTGCATGACCTGATCGGCCGGCCCGGCCATCCGGCGCCGCCGTTCGGCCGAGGTTGCCCGCTCACCTGGGAAACCTGGAACGGTGGTGCGGCTGGACTGAACGTC